>JBFYOW010000023.1:0-14460 GCA_041303595.1 Actinomycetes bacterium | reverse complement strand
AAATGGCATTGTCGTCGACCTTGTAAATCACGAAGCAGAGATTGCAGGTGCGATTCCGGTGGGCTTTGTCTATGTAGATGGACAGAGTATTGGTGATATCACTGAAGATTCCCTTAAGGATCGTCGTATTTTAGGTGAAGAAGGATTCATCTCTGTGATTGTCGTCATTGATTCGCAGAGCGGAAAGATCGTGGCAGGTCCTGATATTCACGCCCGCGGCTTTAATGAAGATGAAGCTCTCTTTGATGAAGTTCGAGGGGATATTGAGAAGGCGCTTGCTCACGCTGTTTCTAATGGGAACAATGGAACGCATCAATTGTCACAGGTCGTCCGTCGCACTATTGGTTCTTGGGTCGGACAGAAACACCGTAGAAAGCCGATGATTGTCCCTGTTGTTATCGAAGTGTAAAGACGGCGCGCCTTCCCCTCGAGAATAAATCTCACCACCTAAGATTGAGCGTGTGGCTAAGAGAAAACGCGCAGTAAAGAAGAAGAGCAACAAGGGTGGGATTGTTCCGCTCATTGGTTCTGGTCTTGCCACAATTTGGCACCTCATCGCAAAATCACTCGGTTCATCTATTCGCTTCGTCTCTCGAGGCGCAAAAGATCTAGATCCTGAGCATCATCGCGATGGCGCAGCGCTTCTACTCTTCTTGCTCGCCTTGGTCTCGGTTACTGGCACCTGGATGCAATCTGATGGAATTCTCGGACGCAACGTCTATTCATTCTTAGCGGGTGCCGTTGGCTCAGTCGCAGTTGTGATCCCTGTAGCACTTGTCTATTTTGCAATTCGAATCTTCCGCACCCCTGATGATAAGCAGGGGACCGGACGGATCACTGTTGGGTTAATTATTCTCTTGGTAAGCTCAACGGGCTTGGCGCACCTCTTCAATGGTTCACTCGGCGCTTCGAATCCGCAAGGCGCAACCGCAATTCGCGAAGGTGGCGGATTGTTTGGTTACTACATTGCAATGCCGCTTGTTGCGGTAATGACCTCACTCCTGGCCTACCCATTTTTGATTGCACTCTTCCTCTTTGGATCGCTGGTAGTTACGGCAACGCCATTCTCAGACGTCGTAAATCGCAGCAAGGTAATTGCAGTCTGGCTAAGGTCGAAACGCCCTGAAAGAGATCAAGAAGAGTTTGAAATCTCTGATACGCCGCCATTTGAAACACCAGTTGTTGCCTGGCATGAAGATGAGCCTGAAGAAGAATTAGAAGAGGCTGAGTTTGATCAAGAATTTACGGTAGAACTTCCTAAGCCACTCGAGAATCAATTAAAGCAAGCCCCGAAAGTAAATGCGCATCCAGAGCAGTTGTTGCTGACCGGTGATTCAAAGTACGAGCTACCTTCGCAGGATTTGCTCAAAGTCGGCCCAGCTTCAAAGGGTAAGAGCAAAGCTAATGACACCGTCGTAGCAGCCCTTACAGAGGTCTTTAAGCAATTTGATATCGATGCTGCCGTTACTGGCTTTATGCGCGGGCCGACAGTTACCCGATATGAAGTTGAACTTGGCAATGCAGTAAAGGTAGAGCGAATCACGGCTCTTTCAAAGAATATTTCATATGCGGTTGCAAGTAGCGAAGTTCGAATCCTTTCTCCAATTCCAGGAAAATCAGCGGTAGGAATTGAGATTCCAAATACCGATCGTGAAATCGTTGCTTTAGGCGATGTTATGCGCTCAAGCGTTGCAGGTCAGGATCATCATCCAATGCTCGTAGCTCTTGGCAAGGATGTTGAAGGTAACTTCGTTTGCGCAAACTTGGCAAAGATGCCACACCTTCTCGTCGCAGGTGCAACTGGAGCTGGAAAGTCTTCGATGATCAACGCCATGATTACCTCCATCATGATGCGTGCTACCCCAGATGAGGTGCGCCTCATTTTAATTGATCCAAAGCGCGTTGAGTTAACGGCCTATGAAGGAATCCCTCATCTCATCACACCAATCATTACCAATCCGAAGAAGGCAGCTGATGCCCTTACCTGGGTGGTACGAGAAATGGATCTTCGCTACGAAGATCTTGCAAACTTTGGCTTTAGACACATTGATGATTTCAATAAGGCAGTCCGTGCAGGAAAAGTTGTTGCACCACCGGGTTCTGATCGCGTTCTAGAGCCTTACCCATATCTACTTGTTGTCATTGATGAACTTGCAGATTTGATGATGGTTGCAGCTCGTGAAGTTGAAGAGTCTGTCGTTCGTATCACCCAGCTTGCTCGCTCTGCAGGTATCCACCTTGTTCTTGCAACACAGCGTCCAAGTGTTGATGTAGTAACTGGTTTGATTAAGGCGAACGTACCTTCACGACTCTCATTTGCAACTTCCTCATTGGCAGATAGTCGAGTAATTCTAGATTCACCTGGCGCTGAGAAGTTGATTGGTCAAGGAGATGGACTCTTCATTCCAATGGGCGCCAGCCGTGCAATTCGAATTCAAGGCGCGTATGTCTCTGAGCGCGAAATTGAAGCGGTGACAAATCACGTTAAGAAGCAGTTGAGACCTCGTTATCGCGAGGATGTGACTGCTGCTCCGCAATCTTCAAAGATGATTGATAAAGAGATTGGTGATGATTTAGAACTTCTCTGTCAGGCAGTTGAACTTGTGGTTGGAACTCAGTTCGGCTCCACCTCTATGTTGCAACGCAAACTCCGTGTGGGATTTGCAAAGGCAGGTCGTCTAATGGATCTGATGGAATCCCGGGGAATCGTCGGTCCATCTGAAGGATCCAAGGCGAGAGTCGTTCTTGTCACCAATGAAGAACTCGACTCAGTTCTTGCCACGCTCCGCGATTACTAGAAGAGGGTATAGGTAGGGGTGATTTCCCCTAGATTGAACTGTTGGGCTAGTGGTTCTCATCCCTCGGTAGGTAAAATTTACTCACCACTTCGTATAGGTAGGAGCTTCGATGAATTTAGGTGAGGTCCTCGCTGCTGCGCGTACTTCATCTGGCCTTTCATTGGAAGATCTTGCAGCAATCACAAGTGTCCGTCCTGGGTTGTTATCAGAGATGGAGCGAAATAATTTTGCTCACTGTGGCGGTGATATATATGCCCGAGGCCACCTTCGCAATATAGCTCCAAAGATTGGGTTAGACCCTAATCAGCTTATTGATCTCTACAACGTTGAACATTCAGTTGAGAGCAGAAGCATCAATGAGATGTTGGTTGAGAATAATGTCGCTCGAGTACCGCAAGAGAAGAAGAATTTGTCGTGGAAAGTTCCAGCAGCATTCTCTATCGCCATCGTCGTTGTTCTCGCAATTGTTCAAATCGTTATTTCAAATGTCAATGTAGATTCAACGCCGGTACCAGCGATTTCCACGAGCGCATCACCAACACCTTCTGCATCTCCGACTGAGAGCGAGACAGCGGTCGTACCAATAGTTGGTGAAGGCGTAGAAATGTCGATCACTGCAGCCAGGGGCAATTCATCGATTGATATTGTGGTTGATGGGCAACGCCAATTTAAAGGCTCAATATTTCAAGGTGAGATCAAAACATTTAAAGCCAATACCTCAATTAGTATTTATTTCAGTAATCCGGCGGGTCTCGATGTAAGCGTCAATGGGGAAGTTCTGCAACCTCTTGGCGGACAGAACGAGGAAGTACGTCGCACATTCCGTTAAGCCTGTAGTATCACCCCTATGTCTCGCACCGTCGCTATCGTCACCATGGGCTGTGCGCGCAATGAAGTCGATTCTGAAGAACTTGCAGGACGCTTAGCTGCTGAAGGCTGGACTCTAGTTGAGGACGTTGAAGCTGCCGAAGTAGCGGTGGTCAATACCTGTGGATTTATTGAATCGGCGAAGAAAGATTCTGTCGATGCTTTATTAGAAGCGAATTCACTTAAAGGCCATGGCAGTACTAAGGCAGTAGTTGCGGTTGGATGTATGGCCGAGCGCTATGGAAAAGAGTTGGCAGAAGCACTTCCAGAGGCTGATGCAATTCTTGGTTTCGATGATTATCAAGATATTTCGGCAAAATTACAATCCATCCTTGCCGGTAATTCGCACCAGTCACACACCCCGCAAGATCGCCGCGCCTTACTTCCGATTACTCCGGTAGCAAGAGCAGAAGCTCGTCGTGAAGTTCGCGATGCAGAACATAAATCAAATGTAGGCGCTGGCGGTTCGCTCTTTAGAAAGCGACTTGGCAACGCTCCGTGGGCTCCACTAAAAATTGCATCTGGCTGCGATCGTCGATGTTCTTTCTGTGCGATTCCGTATTTCCGAGGCTCATTTATCTCGCGTCCACCGCAGGAGATTCTAGAAGAGGCAAAGTGGTTAGCCTCTAACGGCGTAAGCGAACTCTTTCTTGTTAGCGAGAATACGACCTCATACGGCAAAGATTTAGGCGATCTTCGGTTGATGGAGAAAACGCTGAAGGCCTTTACTGAGATTCCTGGAGTCGAGCGAGTACGCCTCTCATATCTCCAACCGGCTGAGGTGCGTCCAACGCTACTGCAGTCGATGGTCGAGACCGATAACGTTGCACCTTACTTCGACCTCTCTTTCCAACACACCAGTGCATCGGTGTTACGTCGGATGCGACGTTTTGGTGATTCCGAGAAATTCCTCCACTTAATCAATCAAATTCGTGCGCTTTCGCCCGAGGCGGGTATCCGCTCAAACTTCATCGTCGGTTTTCCTGGTGAAACTGAAGAAGATTTCAGCGACCTTGCAAACTTCATCGCCTCAGCAAAACTTGATGCCATTGGAGTCTTTGGCTACTCGGATGAGGACAATACAGAGGCGCTAGATCTCTCCGATAAGGTGGATGAAGAAGTTATTAAAGAGCGAGTTGAATCGTTATCACGTTTAGCTGATGAGATGGTCTCAGCCCGAGCTCAAGCCCGTATCGGCGAACAGGTTCGAGTCCTGATTGAAGATGCTGATTTACAAGAAGGTCGCGCTGCACATCAGGGGCCAGAAGTTGATGGCACAACTACCTTTATAGGAACAAATTTTCTAGTCGGTCAATATGTAGATGCTGTAGTCATTGATTCGATGGGTGCTGATTTAGTGGCGAAGGCGCTCTAAGTGGCTCTAGAAATTACTCCGAATTGGCTGACAGTTCTTCGAATCGCACTGATTCCAACAGGAGTCTGGGCTCTCTTTCATAGTCCAAGCGCTACCTGGCAGAGCATTGCTTGGTTGATTTATTTCATACTCGGCATGACAGATATTCTCGATGGACATTGGGCACGCAAATCTGGACGCACAACACCGCTGGGTGCTTTCTTGGATCCCGTTGCTGATAAAGCGTTGATTGGATCTGCCATGATTTCATTAGCGATACTGGATCGCTTCCCATGGTGGATTGTATTTGTGATTCTCTTCCGCGAGATAGGTATAACTGTCTTTAGGTTGTTGGTCATTCGCGGGGGAGTAATTCCGGCAAGTAAAGGTGGAAAGATCAAGACCTTGATGCAGAACTTTGGTGTCAGTTTCTACATTCTGCCCCTTCCGGAGGCACTCTTCCTCCCACGTGATCTCTTTATGGGAACAGCAGTCTTGCTCACAATCACGAGCGGTATTGATTACATCGTGAAGTGGCGTCAGAGCCGTATCGCTCAAACAAGTTAGCAATTAGAACTAGCAAGTAACGAGTTGTCGGAGTACCTTTATCGACATGCCACTGCGCGCCCATGCAAAAACTGTTGTGACTAATCTCAGCCAAAAAGGCGAAACCGTTGCGGTCGCAGAATCTGTTACCGCCGGCGGCTTAGGCCACGCGCTCACTCATGCTCCAGGTGCATCTCAAGTTTTTTTAGGCGGGGTCATTGCATATACAAATGATGTAAAAATTAATTATCTTGGAGTGAGTGCAGAGTTGATTGCAAAACATGGCGTTGTCAGCGAAGAGATAGCCAGCGCAATGGCAGAAGGTGCACGAGAAAAATTCGGCACTACATGGGGGATTGCGACAACTGGTATTGCTGGTCCAGGCGATTATGAGGGCATACCGGAGGGCACTGTCTGGGTCGCAATACGTGGCCCGATCAACCAAACCATTCAATTGCACCTCGATTGCGGGCGCGAGGCGATTCGAACTGGGGCTATATCCAGCGCGATTGGTACCTTTGCCCGTATCCTTAGCGCTAGGTAATAAAAGAAAAGCCAAGGGGAGAGGAGGGCAGGACGATGGTGTTATTACGTGAATCTGTTGGTCAAGCTCTTCGTCGCGCCCGCACTGAGCAATCACGTACTTTGCGCGATGTAGCTCGAGACGCTCGTGTATCCCTCGGTTATCTCTCAGAGGTTGAACGCGGTCAGAAAGAGGCATCTTCTGAACTTCTTAACTCTATCTGCGAAGCACTTGGATTGACGCTCGGTTCTTTGATGCGTGATGTCACAGTTGAGATTACCGCGGCAGAATCTGCAACACTCGTCGTCGTCGATGCAGCCTAAATATTCGCTTCAAGCTAGCGCACACCGCCGCACTGAAGCTGCCATTCTCGAAGGTACAAAATCATTGATTGCACGTTCAGGTATTGCAGGGCTTTCCATGATTGAAATCGCTGATCATTCTGAAGTCTCGCGAGCAACTTTATATAACCACTACCGCGATAAAGATGCCGTTCTTGCAGCTTTGGTCGCATCAGAGGTCGCCAGACTTGCTGAATTAGCTACTACCGCGGGCACACCAGCCGATGCACTTGAATCGCTCTCTATCTCAATCTCATCTGACCCTGCTCTTGCGGCTATGCGCACTTACGATGCGTCGGCGCTTGTAGCAGCGATGACAAATACATCATCCGAGCACTACATCACTATTGCGCAGATTATCTTCGGTGCGACAAAGTCAAAGGCTGGCACCGGTATTGCAATGCGCTGGTTATTGGGACAAGCACTTCAGCCAATAACCCCCGAGCAGTCACGCGAACAAGCTGCGCATTTGGCGACAGATACTCTCTTCTAACAAATGCGAATCTCCGATCTTCGAGAGCGTTTGACTCTTTCATTTGGCGAAGCATGGGCGCCATCTTTCTCTCAGGACATTGCAATCAGCGAACTAGGAAGCATGACAGTTAACGAAGCTTTGAAGGCTGGAGTTGAAGCCGATGAAATATGGCGAGCAGTCTGCAAGCAATGTCCGACAGAGACAGCTAAACAGCGATAACTTCTAAGACCCAAGGCTCGACTCCATTTGATGGAGTGAGCGCACAAGGATATTTTTCAGAGACAATCGCATAGAGATCCTCGGGAGTCTTTGCCACAGAACGAGATTGCAAGAGCCAGCGAGTGATTTCACCGCGGGTCTTCTTTGACATATGAGTGACGACGGTACGCACTCCATCGACCACTGTTGAGACTCGAACCTCTACTGTGATATCAACTGGTGCTCGCCAGACAGTTTTATAGGTCGATGAACGACAATCAACAATCAGTTCTTTCTCAAGGCCATCTAAAGCGGCAGCAACGATCGGCGCCATCGCCTTGTTATTGATCTTCTCCTTGTAGTGCTCAATCTTTGTCGTTGGCCGCACGAGGCCGTACCTGGCGCTGATGATGGCTAGCGCGCTTTCGCCGCGCTTCCTAGCTGCAGGGGAGAGCGAGGCCCAATCGAGGGCTTGGTAGAGGACTCCGGAATAGACGCTCATCGCCGAGGTTGGCTTTGAGGTCTCGACCTTCTTTTCAGAAGGGGGCAGGAGTATCAACACGGCGCGACGGTATCTCTCCCCAGACCTCATTTGCTGCTCATTTGCTGCTCATTTGTCGGTGGTGCGAGTTATCTTTCTGGCGTGTCTAAGGTGGTATTCGAACAGATGTTCGACTACCCTTTACCCAGGGCCAGCAATGGCCTTGCACAACCAGAGCGGTCTCACTCTTCCGCCCACAGCGTCTCTATAACGCTCGTTGGCCGTCGATGAAGTTCCGTACCTTCTGGGCCACCAAACGGTGGGGGATAAGCCCTCAGCGTTCGATTAAAAGGAGAAAAGCTCATGGCAGCTGAAAAGCCAAGTAAAGCCGATGAAAAAGCATCATCCGATCGCCACAAGGCGCTCGACACCGCCCTCGCTCAAATCGAACGTCAGTTTGGTAAGGGTGCAGTTATCAAGATGTCAGATAAGCAAGCCCAAGTTATCGAGGTAATCCCAACAGGTTCTGTGGCCCTTGATATGGCGCTCGGCATCGGCGGTCTACCACGTGGCCGTATCGTAGAAATCTACGGACCAGAATCTTCAGGTAAGACAACTCTTACCCTTCACGCAATTGCATCAGCACAGAAGCTCGGTGGCATCTGCGCATTTATCGATGCAGAGCATGCATTCGATGCAGAGTATGCAAAGAAGCTCGGCGTTGATATTGATGCACTTCTTGTTTCACAACCAGATACTGGAGAGCAAGCTCTTGAGATCATGGATATGTTGGTTCGCTCTGGCGCTCTCGATCTCGTTGTTGTTGACTCTGTAGCAGCACTTGTTCCACGCGCTGAAATCGAAGGCGAGATGGGTGACTCACATATGGGTCTCCAGGCTCGTTTGATGTCACAGGCACTTCGAAAGATCACTGGTGCCCTTCACCAATCAAAGACAACAGCAATCTTTATCAACCAGCTTCGCGACAAGATCGGAGTCTTCTTCGGCTCACCTGAGACAACAACAGGCGGAAAGGCACTTAAGTTCTATGCATCTGTTCGCCTTGATATCCGTCGCATTGAAACTCTTAAGGATGGACAAGAGTCTGTCGGTAACCGTACTCGCGTGAAGGTAGTCAAGAACAAGATGGCTCCACCTTTCAAGCAGGCAGAGTTCGACATCATCTACGGTACAGGTATCTCACGTGAAGGTTCACTCCTTGATATGGGTGTAGATCTTGGAATCGTGAAGAAGTCTGGTGCTTGGTATACCTACGAAGGCGATCAACTTGGTCAGGGTAAGGAGAACTCACGTAACTTCCTCCTCGACAATCCAGATCTCGCCAACGATATCGAGTCAAAGATTCGTGCCAGCTTTGTTCCAGTCGAGGTCGATGCAGCTTTGATCGCCGAGATTGATGAAGCAGTAGCAGAGGTTGATTTCTAATTTCACTTCTCTATAAGAAGGTAGAGAGCAGCTCCGACCCTTACGAAACTGCATATGCAATTGCGCTCAATGCGCTAGTTGCTCGTGCAAAGAGTAAGGGGGAGCTGCTCGCTCACCTCAAAGCCCGTGGCGTCGAAGATCAAGTTGCCCAAGCCACAATATTCCGCTTAAGCGAGGCTGGCCTTGTAAACGATCAAGAGTTCGCTCTTGCATGGGCTAAATCCCGCCATGAACATAAGAAGATCTCAAAGCGCATCATCGCTACCGAACTTCGCCAGCGAGGCGTCACTCAAGAAGAGATCAATCACGCTCTCGAATCCATCGATGAAGATGCCGAATATCAATCGGCATTTGAGCTCGCGATGAAAAAGTACGCCACCATGTCACGCCTTGAGAGTGAAGTACAGATCTGCAGAATTCAATCGCTCTTGCAGCGCAAAGGCTTTGGCTTTCCAGTGATCGCTCGTGTTATTCGCGAACTTGGAATCGGTACAGAGTTTAACGAGTAGTTGACCGCTTATTGATAAAGAAAGTTCTCTTCACTGTGGCGGCTGCAAATGATGTGTTTGTAGGAGTGAAGGTAACGGTAATCTCTCTGTTGCCGGTCGTAATCGGCTTCCAAATACAAGTTGAATTCCCCGTTCCAGAGTAAATCTTTTTATTACAACTAGGGATTCGTTTTCCTGCAAACAAATACGTCACACGTCCAGGAAGAGAGCTCCCATCTCCAGACGGGGTCACGGTGATAGTTACCGGAACGCCTTTCGTTGGATTAGCACTTAGCGTTGGCGATGTAAGGGCGCTCAATTCATCAATATTTGTGACAGTGATCTGTACATAACCCTCATTGAAATTTCCGTTGGCATCCATGAAACGGACATTGAAGCCATATTGATTGTCGCCACCAGAATCAGCCGCGGCTTCAAAGTTAGGATTGTCGCGAAAGGTAAGAATTCCAGATGAAGACAGGTTTACTTTGTCAGAGTCGCCACCAGATATCAGGGTGAAATAGGCGGTCTGACCTGTCGAAAGGGTAGTGACACTCAATGAATTCTCTGGCGATGAGAGCATCGACGAGATGAGTGATGGAGCTGTGATATCGGTCTGCGCGTTAAAGTTTTGAGTACGTTCTGAGTCGGAGAGCACCGAGTTATATATTGCAAGATCAGCAATCCCGCCCTCGAAGGCTGGGTCTGCCCAATTGCTCTTGCCGAGATAGTTATTGGTTAGAGTTTTTGCCAAAGGTAGATATGAATAATTTGTGCTTCTGCTAAATACATTGTTCTTGTACCAGATGCATGTGCTTCCATTTAATACTGCAGTCCAGTGAGCCCATTCATTGGCAACCACTGAGTTATCTGCACTTCGACACCAACCTAGCGCTGCGCCATCCCGCCAGACCTCGATGGCCATATTGTTGCCATCGCCCATGCCCACCCAAATGTTGTTATTGGCCTGACCCATTCCGAGATCAAAAATTCTCTCAACGACGGTTCGAGTACCCATATTTGCGTAGAACGATACTGAGAGACCTCCCCAATTGGAGTATGTAGTGACATCTGGGAGATCTACATAACCTCCATTGCCGGTGAACTCTAAATATCTGCCATTGCTCGTGGCTAACGATGGCTTGCTGGAAGTTTGAATCATCGTGCCGCTGTAGTTATTGCCGGCAAGGTCGGTAACGGTAGTTCCGCTGATGCCAGCGTAATTTCCGGCATCGAAATACATTAAGAGATTATTTGTTGTGACTCCGACGCCGGTTGCGGCTGCCGCTAATGCCGTTTGAGGAGCAAGTGCAGAGAGGGAGGAGAGTAAAAGTGTGACAACTATCGTCTTTACTCTCCACATAGGTCGCAAGTTTAGTCGTTACTTGCCCTGCTTAATATGTTCGGAGAGACGTTCAGCGGTAGCGACGACTGCCGCTGCATGGAGGCGGCCAGGTTGACGTCCAAGGCGTTCGATTGGGCCAGAGATGGATACGGCAGCGATTACCTTGCCATTAGGGCCACGGACGGGGGCAGAGACTGAGGCAACACCGGCCTCGCGTTCGCCGACTGATTGCGCCCAACCGCGACGTCGATCAGCAGATAAGTGAGCGGCGGTGTAGCGAGCGTTCTTCAGCCCGCGATGAATCTTTTCGGAATCTTCCCATGCCATCAAAATTTGAGCAGCAGAACCTGCCTGCATGGTCAGTGCTGCGCCAACCGGAACAGAGTCGCGTAGACCTGAGAGGCGCTCAGCGACTGCGACACAGAGGCGGACATCTCCCTGGCGCTTATACAACTGGGCGGATTCGCCAGTGGCATCGCGGAGAGCTGCTAGGGCAGGACCAGCAGCAGCGATGAGGCGATCTTCGCCAGCTGCGAGAGCTAACTCTGCAGAACGTGGACCGAGGACGAAGCGACCATTGAGATCTCGGGTTACGAGACGGTGGTGTTCAAGAGCAACGGCAAGACGGTGAGCGGTTGGGCGGGCGATTCCAGTAACGGCAACGAGCTCTGCTAGTGAGTGTGGGCCTGATTCGAGGGTGCCAAGGATTGCTACGGCTTTGTCTAAAACGCCAACTCCGCTATTCTTCTTGTCCATGAAGTGATATTAACATCCCACTTGTTGAGATGCAATATTTACCGTGAAAATGATGGAGGTACTGATGGGTAAGACACTGGCAGAGAAGATTTGGGCAGAGCACGTCGTTCGTTCGGCGGAAGGTGAACCAGATCTGCTCTATATCGATCTCCATCTTATTCATGAAGTCACTAGCCCACAGGCATTTGACGGTCTGCGCTTAGCAGGACGCAAAGTTCGCCGTCCTGATTTAACGATTGCAACCGAAGATCACAACGTTCCTACTCTCGATATTCTGAAGCCGATTGCAGATCCAGTTTCAAAGTTGCAGGTAGATACGCTTCGCAATAACTGTAAAGAGTTCGGGGTCCGCCTTCACTCATTGGGAGATGTCGATCAAGGCGTCGTTCACGTCGTTGGTCCACAGCTTGGCGTTACGCAACCCGGAATGACAATTGTCTGCGGTGATTCACATACTTCAACTCACGGTGCCTTTGGTGCAATTGCATTTGGAATTGGAACATCTGAAGTAGAGCATGTTCTAGCAACACAGACACTCTCATCGCGACGTCCAAAGACTATGGCAATCAATGTCAACGGAAAGTTAAAGCCTGGCGTTACATCCAAGGACATCATTCTTGCCATCATCGCCAAGATTGGAACTGGTGGGGGACAGGGTTACATCATTGAATATCGTGGTGAGGCTATCCGCAACCTTTCAATGGAAGGTCGCATGACTGTTTGCAACATGTCCATTGAAGCAGGTGCTCGTGCAGGTTTGATTGCACCAGATGAGAAGACATTCGAATACATCAAGGGCAAGCCACACGCTCCAGAAGATTTTGATGCCGCAGTCGCATACTGGAAGACGCTCTTTACTGATACTGATGCCAAGTTCGATGTTGAAGTTGAAATTGACGGCGAATCCCTCGAGCCATTTGTAACTTGGGGAACCAACCCTGGCCAAGGCTTGCCATTGAGCGCGAAAGTTCCGAGCCCATCTGATTTTGCATCAGAGACCGATCAGGTTGCAGCGAAGAATGCGTTGGAGTACATGGGTCTGACTGCAGGCACTCCACTTAAAGATATAAAGATTGACACTGTCTTCTTGGGCTCCTGCACCAATGGTCGCATTGAAGATCTACGCGCTGCCGCAGATATCGTCAAGGGTAAGAAGATTGCTTCAACCCTTCGTATGCTGGTTGTGCCAGGTTCTGAACGAGTTCGCCAGCAGGCGATGAGCGAAGGCCTCGATAAGGTCTTTCTCGATGCCGGTGCAGAATGGCGTAATGCTGGCTGCTCGATGTGCCTTGGCATGAACCCAGATCAGCTTGCAGTTGGAGAGCGTTCTGCATCTACTTCAAACCGTAACTTCGAAGGCCGTCAAGGTAAAGGCGGTCGCACACACTTGGTAAGCCCACAGGTAGCTGCAGCAACTGCTCTACGTGGCACATTGTCATCACCGGCAGATTTGTAAGAGAGGAAAAGAACAATGGAAAAATTTATTTCACATACGGGTACAGGCGTTCCACTACGTCGCTCCAATGTTGATACGGATCAGATCATTCCCGCTGTCTACCTCAAGCGAGTGACGCGTAGTGGTTTTGAAGACGGTCTATTCTCCGCATGGCGCAATGACCCAGAGTTTGTTCTCAACCAGGATGCATTTAAGGGTGGAACAGTTCTTGTCGCCGGTCCTGATTTTGGAACAGGTTCATCTCGCGAACATGCAGTCTGGGCGCTACAGAACTATGGATTTAAGGCTGTTATCTCAAGCCGCTTTGCAGATATCTTTCGTGGTAATTCGCTCAAGGGTGGTTTGTTGACTGTCATCATCTCTCAGGAAGAGGTGGAGCAGCTCTGGGCCACGATTGAATCCGATCCAAGTACTGCAATCACAGTTGATCTCGATTCACGCACCGTTTCTTATGGATCAACGTCAATTGCATTTGAACTCGATGATTACACTCGCTGGCGTTTGATGGAGGGTCTTGATGACATCGGCTTAACCCTTGCACAAGCAGCTTCTATCGATACTTTTGAGAGCAACCGTTCCTCTCTAAAGCCAGCAACACTTCCGATTCGCGCTTAAAGTAAGCGTAAAACGCTCTCTTTCTTGGGCAGGTGAGTGGTTTTAATAAAACCCTCAATCCGAGAATGAGAGTTTTTTACGCATAAAAAGTGGAAAATTCGCAAAATAAAAAATTGCGACACGCGCAAGGCAATAACGCTCTCACCCCTCATTAAGGTTTAAGTTTTACGCAGTTAAGCAAAAGCTTAATTTTTTACGCGTAAACTTAGGGGAAATCAATGAATAAGGCCCAGTTCATCGCTGCGTTGGCCCCACACTTCAACGGCAGCAAGAAGGAAGCAGCTCACGCTGTAGATATCGTTTTTGACACAATCGTTCGCAACATGTCAGCTGGTAACGATGTCATGATCAACGACTTCGGTAAGTTCAAGAAGGTTGATCGCAAGGCACGCATGGGACGCAACCCATTCACTGGCGAGACAATCAAGATCAAGGCATCAAAGAAGGCTCGTTTCCTTCCTGCAAAGGCTCTCAAGGAGATCATCTCAGGCGATCGCAAGCTCGGTCCTGCACCAAAGCCAGAGGTAAAGCCAGTTGCTAAGGCAGTTGCTAAGCCAGCTGCGAAGAAGGCAGCGGCAAAGAAGCCTGCGAAGAAGGCAGCAGTTAAGAAGGTTGCTAAGAAGGCTCCAGCAAAGAAGAAGCCAGCAGCTAAGAAGCCAGCAGCTAAGAAGGTTGTAAAGAAGGCAGCGAAGAAGAAGTAATTCTTTTTTAAGCTTTCATCGAATGGAGTCGGCATTTGCCGGCTCCATTCGTGCTTTCCGCCATTAGAAT
>JBFYOW010000022.1:0-14955 GCA_041303595.1 Actinomycetes bacterium | reverse complement strand
TACTTCTTCTTATCGAGGGAGCGTGATTTCGCTGTCCGACTTTAATAGCCAGCACCCGCAGGGCTCAATTGCGGTCTCAGTTCAAGATCTCGGACTGACTTACACAACTTCTATCGACAAGAAGCCAACACTCAAAGCGCGCCTCAAATCACTCGGTAGAGGAAAGAAGCATTCCCGCACAGTACATGCGCTCAACGGAATCAACTTAGATGTTCATTACGGAACGGTGCTTGGAATTATCGGTTCCAATGGCGCTGGAAAATCATCACTGATGCGCGTCATTTCAGGGATTGTTCCACCAACGCAAGGTCGCGTTGAAGTTCATGGCAGCGTCAGCACTTTGCTGGCACTAGGTGTTGGGTTTAATCAAGCGATGACTGGACGCGAAAACGTATACCTAGGTGGACTTGCAGCAGGTATGACCAGGGCTGAGATTGATGAAAGCTTCCAAGCAATCGCTGACTTCTCTGAACTCGGAGATGCGATTGATGCACCAATGCGCACTTACTCATCTGGAATGTTCGCTCGCCTCGCCTTCTCTGTCGCGGCTGTTGTTGAGCCAGATATCTTGATCGTCGATGAAGCGCTCAGCACCGGCGATGCTCACTTTAAGGCAAAGTCACTTAATCGAATGAAAGAGCTTCGCACAGCAGATCGTGCGCTAATTCTCGTGAGTCACGCATTGGCAACAATTGAAGATCTCTGTAATGAAGTTATCTGGCTCGACAAAGGCAAGTTGATGGCTCGCGGAAATCCTGCTGAAGTCATCGCCGCATATCGCAAGTTTATGAACGTCAGAAAGAGCGCATCATCAGATGAGGATGTTTAAGAAATTCTCGAGGCTCTTGCCATTTCTTTTAATTTTTCAATTTATTTCACCTGCGCAGGCAGAAGATATTCCACAGACATTTAACTTCACTGGCGCTGGATATGGACACGGCGTAGGCATGAGTCAGTTTGGCGCAAAGGCGCGTGCGATATCTGGCGAAAGTGCGACCACTATTTTGAAGTATTACTTCAAAGATGTTGAGGTAGCTCCATTTATTGATACTGCAACAATAAGAGTAAATATTGGTCATGCGCTTAAAAGTGCAACATTTTCAGCAACTTTGCCGGGAACCACTCTCCAACTTCTTGATAACGAATCGCTAGTCGCACAAGTTGCAAATAAGAAGAAACTCATTTTGAAGATTTCATCAGACCTCAAAACAATACAAGGATTTAACACATCGCTCCTCACAATTCGCTGGAGCGGAGGAACAACTCCAGTTATCAATTTCCGTGGCACAGGTGCGACTGAGCGTTATCGCTATGGCTTCATTCAGATCAGAGTTGTCAAGGGCGCGCTCGAAGTCACTAACACACTCGCAGTTCGAGATGAGTATCTGATGGGCATCAGTGAAGTTTCATCTTCGTGGCCAGCTGCGATGCTAGAGGCCCAAACAATCGCATCACGTAGTTATGCCCTCTCTAAGATGGGAAAGATTAAGCCATCATGCGATTGCCACCTTTATTCGCATATTGCTGATCAGAATTTTGTGGGCTTTGCAAAAGAGTCAGAACCCCGCTTTGGAAAATTATGGAGAGAGGCAGTACTTCGTACGATCGTAGATTCCTCAACAGGATTGGCAATACTCAGTAATGGAAAGCCAATTCAAGCTTATTTCTTCTCCTCATCTGGAGGTGCTACCCAGACGACGGCGGATGCGTGGGGAGGTTTCACTTCATACACTCAATCTGTTCCAGATAGCGCCAGCGTAGATGTGAAACTCAATCCACGATTTGCATCCTGGAAAGCCTCATCGACTCAAGCACTTGTGGCGAAAGCCTTTGCGCTTCCCAATGTTGTTCAGCTAGAAATTATCTCTCGCAATTCCGCTGGTGCTGTTACTTGGATCAGAGGAACATCGCTAGACGGTTCATCAATAATCATCCGCGGTGACACCTTTAGAAGTCGAGCGAAGCTTCCTTCACCTTGGTTTGATCTAGCTAACTAACTTCTAGTTAGCGTGCAGTACGGAATTAAGCCCGCCCCAGGTCCCTGTGCGCATCACCGCTTCTAGGGCACCCGTGAGTGAATTACGGCGGAATAAAAGATCGTGTGCGCCAGATAGAGTCCCGGCCTTAACAACTTGGCCATCTGGCAACGTTACCTTCGCAGCAGCAGTGATATAGGTGCCGGCCTCAATAACGCAATTATTTCCCAGTGAGATGCCTAGGCCGGAGTTCGCACCGAGGAGGCACTTCTCTCCGATTGAGATAACTTCTTTTCCACCGCCAGAGAGCGTTCCCATAATTGAAGCGCCGCCACCAACGTCTGTGCCATCTCCAACAACTACACCTGCTGAGATGCGTCCCTCAACCATAGATGCACCAAGAGTTCCAGCGTTAAAGTTCACAAATCCTTCGTGCATGATGGTAGTTCCAGATGCAAGGTGGGCACCCAAGCGAACGCGATCAGCATCTGCAATGCGAACACCTGAAGGAATAACATAGTCGACCATTCGAGGAAACTTATCTACGCTATAAACAGTGACTGTTCCGTACTTTGCCTTCAACTTAGCGCGAGTTATCTCAAATCCATCCACCGCACATGGACCGACCGATGTCCACACCACATTAGAGAGAAGTCCAAAGATTCCATCAAGTGATTGACCATGTGGCTTCACTAAGCGGTGTGAAAGTAAATGGAGGCGGAGATACGCATCTTTTGCATCAGTTGGCGCCTTTTTTAAATCGATTTCAATTGAAATTATTTCTCGAGTTACGCCACGATCATTATCTGGAACAGCAAGAGCGGTAAGTGCTTCATCAGGAGATCCAACGAGTGGACCAAGTGCTGGTGCAGGAAACCAAACATCGAGAACTGTTGAACCCGATAGAGTTGCAATTCCGTGACCGTGAGCTACTTCGACGCTATTGTGAGATGGCATAGGAGGAAGGATATCGGCATTGCCCTTATCCTTACGCACATGCGAATCGCCGTTTATTGCTCTTCCTCACCCACGATTGATCCCAAATTTATCGATCTCTCATTTGAACTAGGCGTTGCCATCGCCAAAAGTGGAGCCGATCTGGTTTCTGGAGGAGGTCACATCTCTTCCATGGGCGCGATTTCGCGAGGTGCAAGAAGTGTCGGTGGCAAGACAATTGGAATCATCCCGCAGAAGTTAGTTGATATTGAATTTGCGGACCACGATAGCGATGAGTTGGTAATCGTTGACTCCATGCGAACCCGAAAGGGAAAAATTGAGGAAGTGGCCGATGCTTTTGTTGCGCTGCCCGGTGGACTCGGTACTTTAGAGGAACTTATCGAAATTTGGGTGGGACGCTACCTGGGTTTTCATAGCAAACCGATTGTAATTCTCGATCCCTACGGTGTTTATCAAAAACTCCATGAACTGGTTATTGATTTAGAAAAGGGAAATTTTGTTAAGCCAGGGATGCGCGATTTAGTTATGTGGTCAACTACCGTGGAAGAGACAATGGCATTTATTAAGGCAAATCATGAGAAGTAATTCGCTTGCAGTAGACCTTCCAATTGCTGCACCTGCATCTAAAGTGTGGGATGCGATTGCAGATTGGCAAGGACAAAGTAATTGGATGTTACAGACCAAAGTCTTTCTTACAAGTAAAGAGAGCGCTGGCGTTGGCGTGACAATTGAGGCTTTTACCGGTCCGCTCTATCGTTTCTATCCTCGTTTTGCTTGGTTTGGCGTGCTCGACTTAATGCGAGTGACGCATTGGCAGCCACCGGTTCGGTGCGACGTTATCCACTATGGGAAAATCATTAAAGGAACTGGAACTTTTGAAGTTGAAGCCGTGGGGGAGCAGCGGTCAATTTTTCACTGGTCGGAAGAGATTGTTGCTCCAAGGCTGGTATTTCTCTGCATAAAGCCATTTATTTTGACAGGTGTAAAGATTTCTCTCGCCCGCTTTCGTCGTCTACTGGAGTAACCTCTACACCTATGAGCGCTCCTCAGACGATTGCAGATGTGATCGCCTCACTTCCTGAGGAGGAGCGCATTATCTTGACTCTCCACTATCTCAGAGGCAAAGATGTTGAAGAGATTGCTACGCTCTTATCGGTCCCAAGTAAATCCGTCTCTTCCGTCATCGAATCTGGAAAACGTCGAATAACGAGCCAACTGGGCCTCTAATTACGCGTGAATATCTGGCCAATTGGACATTTTCCGATTTCCGTTCGGGGGCTTTGATGCGGGATACTTATCCCATGGCAGCAATGAAACCCCGCACTGGTGATGGCCCAATGGAAGTAACGAAAGAGGCACGTTCGCTCGTTATGCGAATTCCACTCGAAGGTGGAGGTCGCCTTGTGGTTGAGCTCAACCCGCAAGAGGCAAATAACCTCAGCGCAGCTCTAGAGGCCGCAGTAGCCCTCATCAAGAAGTAAGGTACCTGAAAAATTCTTAACGCAGTCACCCCAGATCTTCAATCTCTACTGGGTGGGGACCTTCTCGCAATTGGCTTTATAAAGAATAGTGAAGGTCAAATTTCAATAGTTGGCAAGAGCACGCTGATTTCTGAGGTCGAAAAGTGTTTCGATATCAATCTCGTAGATGAAGTCACCTTTTTCGCCCCAACCGGTAAGGCGGGTGAACTCTTTGAAATTCCAGTCCTTCATGAAGATACAGAGATGGATCGCCTCTACCTTGTTGCTATAGGTGAAGGTTCACTCAAAGATTTTCGAGCCGCAGGTGCCGCCCTTGGCCGAAAGGCGCGAGGGAAGGCTCTCAATCTAATCTCTCTACTTCCCAAAAAAGCTGATGAAGTACGGGCCCATGCAATTTCAACTGTACTTGGTTCCTATACCTGGAACCTAAAGAGTTCTGCCCCAGCGGAAATCCCAAACTTTTCAATTGCGACAGAAGAAGTTGAGGCAGTTAACGAGGCGAGAGCAATCGCTGATTCGCTTGTGCTCGCGCGCGATTTAATTCACACCCCTTCAAATATTAAGAACCCGCTCTGGATGGCACAAGAGGCGAAGAAAGTTGCCGAAAGTAAAGGTCTCTCAATAAAAATATTAGAAGGTAGAGAGATTGCAGAATTTGGCGGATTAGTTGCAGTAGGAATGTCATCGCCAAATCCAGGCCCACGCTTTATTGAACTCTCTTACGTCCCAAAGAAGATTAATAAATCAAAGGCGAAAGGTGTAGCCGCACTTCCACATGTTGTCATTGTTGGAAAAGGAATTACCTATGACACTGGGGGTGTCTCGCTAAAGCGTCCCTATGATCTGATGACAGCTATGAAGAGTGATATGGCTGGATCGGCAGCGGCACTTGGAACTATTGCTGCAATTGCAGAACTGCAACCGAATATTCGACTTACGGTTTTGATGATGTGTGCAGAGAATGCTCTCTCTGGAACATCGCAACGTCCTTCGGATGTCATTACTCAATATGGCGGAACAACAGTCGAGATCATTAATACCGATGCAGAAGGACGTTTAGTCCTGGCAGATGGCCTTGCATATGCAGATAAGAATCTTGACCCTGACTATCTCATCGATATTGCAACATTAACGGGGGCGGCAACACTCGGACTTGGTCGTCAATACGCTGCAATGTATACCCGTGATAAGAAGTTGGCTGAGGAGATGAGTGCGGCAGGTGAAATCTCTGGCGAACGCGTCTGGCATATGCCATTAATTGATGACTACACAGATTCTTTAGAGAGCGATATCGCCGATCTCAATCATGCCGCTGATCGACACGACTACTCTGCAGGCTCAGTTACTGCTGCGCTCTATCTTGAGCACTTTGTCGGCGAACGACGTTGGTTACATCTTGATATTGCAGGTACTGGGCGAAGTGAAGCTGAGGCTGGAGAAAATCCGAAAGGCGGAACCGGTTTTGGCGTCCGTTTGCTTGTTGATTGGATATTGTCTCTCTCATGATTACTGACCCGCACTCCTATGCAGAGGGCTTTATTGCAGAGGATGCAAATAAGGTTGCCGCTCGAGCTCGAGGTATTGAAATCGGAACTCGAGATCTCACTCAAGGTGCTGGTGCATATCTCTCTTTTTTAGCTCAGCTCCTAAAGGCCCAATCTGTAGTTGAGGTTGGAACTGGATCAGGTGTCGGCGCTCTCTGGTTACTCGATGGCATGTTGAAGTCAGGAACTCTAACCTCAATCGACGATGAGGCAGAACATAGCTCAATTGCGAAGTTGGCATTTGCCGAAGCAGAAATTGCTCCACAACGATTCCGATTGATCACAAATCCAGTGATGGAGGTAATGACAAAGCTCACCGATCGCGCATACGACCTTGTTATTTTCCGCCACAATCCAGAAGATCTCACTTATGCAATCTCCGAGGCACAACGCATTCTTCGCAGCGGAGGAGTATTTGTGATTGATAATTTCTTCGGTGGCGGCAAAGTGTCAGACCCTGCGCAACGCGACCCAAAGACAGTTGCATTGCGAGAAGCTGGGAAAGTTCTGAGAAGTGAGAATGAAATTTGGTCCACCACGCTCATTCCAGTCGGCGATGGTTTGTTGCTCGCGACTAAGTTGTAGCAAACTACGACTATGAGCAATTACGGAAACCAAGGTCCTTGGTGGGGTGCACCTGCTTCTTCAGGCAAGACCATCTCACTGCGCAATGCACTGGTTCTTGCGCTCGTCGTAGGTATTACAGCAGGAGTATTTGGTGCATCTTCAACGGGTTCACTCTTCGGTTACTCAACACGTATCGTTAAATCTAATTCGACAATTGAACGGCCAGCAAATTCAGTAGCCGGAATCGCTAAGCGCGTTCTTCCATCAGTTGTTTCGATTGAGGCAAAAGATGCCGATGGCGGAGCTACAGGATCAGGTTTTGTAATTGCCAGCGATGGCTACATTCTCACCAATAATCACGTCATTGCATCTTCCGTCACCAGTGGTGGCGACATTATTGTCCGACTCCAAGATGGAACCGCATACGATGCAGCAGTTGTCGGTAGAGATGCTTCGTACGATCTAGCCGTTCTTAGAGTCTCAAACCGCGCTCTCACTGCTCTCCAATTTGGAGATAGCGAGAAGGTTGCCGTTGGGGATTCAGTCTTGGCAATCGGATCGCCACTTGGATTACAAGGTACTGTCACGCTTGGCATTATTAGTGCTAAAGATCGCGCAGTCACCGCCGGCGGCTCGGCAAGTGAAAACTCTTTTATCAATGCGCTTCAAACAGATGCTGCTATCAATCCTGGAAATTCTGGCGGCCCTCTCGTTGATGCAACTGGTGCCGTAATCGGTGTGAACTCTGCCATCGCAACGTTGGGCTCCGCATTTTCCGCTCGAACAGGTTCGATTGGTCTCGGTTTTGCAATTCCAATAAATCAAGCGCGAAAGACTGCAGAGCAGTTGATTAAGAATGGAAAGGCGACCTACCCAGTTATCGGTGTCTCTGTCGATATGAGCGTTAGCGGTAAGGGTGCTCTTATTTCAAAGAAGAGCAATGCAATTCTCCCAGGCGGACCTGCCGCGAAAGCTGGCTTAAGGCCAGGCGATCTGATTACAGATTTTGATGGACGTGCCATTACAGGCCCAGAAGAGTTAATTGTGGCTGTTCGCTCTCGCGATGTTGGTCAGTCAGTTCTAGTTAAGTACATTCGTGATGGAAAGAGCTATCAGGCAACTCTTATCCTGACAGCGGCCAAGTAGCGCGATAGGGTACTGACATGTTCTTCGATTTTGGAGCCGGTGAAATTGCAGGTCTCGCTGTCTTGGCGATGGTCTTAGTTGGCCCTGATAAGTTGCCTCAATTCGCTGTTCAAGCGGCGAAGACTATAAAGAAACTCCGCGGACTTGCAGCAACAGCTACCAATGAGCTGAAAGAGAATCTCGGCCCAGGCTTTGAAGATTTAAAGCCGGGCGACCTCAACCCAAAAACTTTTGTAAAGAAGCAGATTGATTCAGCCCTCGATGAAGGTCAACCAAAGCCAAAGGTTCGCCCTGAAAATAAAATCGACCCTGATCTTCTATGAGCAGTACATCAAGGATTGAAGAGGCTCTCTCCAAGGTAAATGATCCTGAGCTGCACCGTTCAATCACCGAGCTGGGCATGGTTCAATCTATTGAAGAATCTGGCTCGACAGTCAATCTTGTAATTCTCTTAACTATTTCTGGTTGTCCTATGCGAGATCGCCTTACCAGCGATATCAAGGGAGCCGTCTTAGCTCTTGATGGCGTAAAAGAGGTAAATATCGAATTCGGTGTAATGAATGAAGAGCAGCGCGCAAATATCAAGAAGCTCCTTCGCAATGGTCGCGAAGCATTTATCTCTTTTGCACAAGCCGACTCACTAACTCGTGTAATTGGTGTTGCCTCCGGCAAAGGTGGCGTCGGAAAATCTTCCCTCACGGCAAACCTCGCAGTTGCAGCTGCAAAGAAGGGGCTGCGTGTTGGAATTTTGGATGCAGATGTCTATGGACACTCGATTCCTCGTCTCATGAACCTCATGGGCCAGCGCCCAACAGCAATAGACCAGATGTTCATTCCGCTCGAGGCATATGGCGTCAAAGTTGTTTCAATGGAGATGTTTAAGCCTGAACGATCAGATGCGATTGCCTACCGCGGACCACTTCTGCACCGAGTATTAGAACAATTGTTATCAGATGCCTACTGGGGCGATTTAGATATTCTCTTCATAGATTTACCACCAGGAACCGGAGATCTTGCCATCTCGTTAGGGCAATTGATTCCGACTTCAGAAATCGTAGTGATTACAACGCCACAAGTTGCGGCTGCAGAGGTTGCAGAACGAGCCGGACGAATCGCACATCAAATTCATCAACGTGTTATTGGCGTCATTGAGAATATGTCAGCAATTGCTTGCCCCAAGTGCGGGGAAGAGATGGACCTCTTCGGAAGCGGTGGCGGAGAAGAAACCTCACGCAGACTTACAACATTAGTCGGAGCAGATGTTCCATTGATGGGTAAAGTTCCATTCAATGTAGATCTTCGCGAAGGCGGAGATCAAGGTGCGCCGGTTGTCATTAGCGCACCTGAAAGCGATAGCGCCAAGGCAATCAATGAAATTGTTGAGAAGCTAGTGATTCGCCAAGGTTCTTTACTTGGAGTCAGACTCGGGCTTGCGTAACTCTTCGATAATTTCTTTAGCTAAATCCTGAAGTTCACTTCGTACATAATCACGAGTTGTTACATCACCAAGTGCGATGCGCAAACTTGCGAGTTCGCGAGTTAAATACTCAGTATCCGCAATATTGCGATCACCACGCGCACGATCTTCGTTAAGTGCAATGCGGTCTCTGTCAGCCTGACGGTTTTGAGCCAAGAGAATGAGCGGCGCGGCATATGAAGCTTGCAATGAAAGAATCAAAGTAAGGAAGATAAATGGGTAGGAATCCCATCGGAGCGCTTCAGGTGCGAGCGTGTTCCAGGAAATCCAGGTAATGACAAAAGCCGTCATATACACCAAGAACCTTGCTGTACCTAAGAAGCGTGCAAAGCGTTCTGAAAGACGACCGAAAGTTTCTGGATCGTAATTAGCACGGAGCGAACGACGTGTCTCGCGTGGAGTATCTAAACCATTGTTACGTGCCATCATCACACCTCCTCATCGAAGCTGGTATCAATATTTTCTAACGCTGCAGTCGTGGCAGCCGAATCACGATGGTCATGGCGCCAGTTCTCTGGGAGCAAGTGGTCGAGAACATCGTCGACGGTAACAGCGCCTAAAAGACGTTCATTTGCATCGATGACCGGCAGAGATAGGAGGTTATAACTCGCCAAATATGAGGCAACCTCATGGAGGGTCGCATCAGGATTTACGCCTTGGGTATTTGTATCCACAATGGATCCAAGCAAAGTTGCTGGCGGTTCGCGCAGAAGGCGTTGGTAATGCACCATTCCGATAAAGCGGCCAGTAGGTGTCTCAAGTGGTTGGCGACAGATGAATACCTGAGATGCAAGAGCAGGTGAGAGTTCGCTTTTGCGAACCGCAGCAAGCGCATCAGCAACCGAGTAATCAGCGGACATGACTATTGGCTCTGTTGTCATCATTCCACCAGCTGAATAATCTTCATATGTCATGAGACGCAATACATCTTCTGCATCTTCTGGATCCATTAAACCAATGAGCTCTTGCGCTCGTTCTTCACCGATTTCACGGAGCAAGTCGGCGGCATCGTCTGGATCCATCTCTTCCAAAACATCTGCAGCGCGTTCGCCTTCGAGTTCAGCAAGAAGCTCTACTCGCTCTTGTTCATCCATCTCTTCAATCACATCTGCGAGACGCTCGTCATCTAGGGCCCGAGCAACTTCAACTCGACGCTTTGGAGAGAGATCTTGAAGAACGGTCGCTAAGTCAGCGGGACGAAGTGTGCTTAGAGTTGAGAGAAGGTTGGTCGCACCTTGATTGCTTTCATGGCCTGCAAACCCAAGGACTTCTTCCCAGGCAACAGTTGATGTAGCGCCTTTACGGCGAAGCCCTCTACCTTTACGCATGATATGAACTTTTGTGATGAGCCAATCACCATTGCGGTTAGGTTCCATTCCCATATCTTCAACAACAACTGGCTCACCTGATTCAATAATCGTGATTGAGCGATCGAGGAGATCTCCGAGAACTAGGATTTCGCCGGCGCGAGTTTCAAAGCGTCGCATATTCAATAAACCAGTAATTACTACTGCACCAGATTCGATCGAAGTAACGCGGGTAATTGGAACAAAGACGCGACGACGAAGTGGAACTTCAACAACGAGGCCCAGGATTCTAGGAGGCTGATTATTGGAGCGAAGGGTCGCGACAGCATCACGCACCTTGCCAACTGGATCACCGTTTGGGTCAAAGACTGCCGTACCGGCAAGGCGAGCGAGGAAGACGCGATTCATTGCATTTGCGCTCATGGCTCATCCCTTCAATACACACTCACTATCGAAAACGAATTATTGGGAGTCTTTTTAACTCACTAGGCAAGGGTATCGGCTAGGTTTGCATAGTGGCTCCCACTTCTGAACGCTCAAGCGAGAACATTGCGGTAACAGATATGCCGGCTAGGTCGGATTTGGTGCGCTTGGGAGTTGGAATCCTGGGAATTGGCTCATCAGGACCACTCATCGCATTAAGTGCGATGCCTATTCCTACCTTGATCTTCTGGCGAAATCTCGGCGGAGCTCTCTTTACCGCCCCATTTGCACTCAAACATTCGCTCGATCGCAGAGGGGTTAGATGGTCGATTGCAGCTGGAGTTGTCTTGGCACTTCACTTCATTGGATTTTTTATGGCAATGAGGATGACGAGCGTTGCCGCCGGAACTGCACTTGTCGCGCTTCAGCCAATATTCGCAAGCATCTTTATCAAAGCCACTGGCGGAACAATTCCGCCTAAAGCTTGGTTTGGAATGGGAATAAGTTTTATCGGAGTGCTTTTGATTTCAGGAATCGATTTCTCGCTCGATCGCAGATCTTTTCTTGGAGACATTGCAGCAATCGTTTCAGCAGCGCTCGCTGCCATCTATGTGATGTGGGGAGCCAAAGCGCAGGAAACCCTTGAGACCACAAGTTATACATCCATCTGTTACTTTACCTGTGCAATTACCGCGCTACCAATCACTCTTATTGGTGGCTATCAAATCTTTGGTTTCCCTGCTCGAGAGTGGTGGGTACTACTCGCCCTTATTGTGGGCGCACAGATACTTGGACATTCGATGTTTAACTCTGTTCTCAAGCGAGTATCGCCGGCAGTTGTGTCTCTCATCGTCTTCTTTGAGGTTCCAGTTGCAGCATTGCTAGCGAAGATTTTCAATATTGGAAATCAACCTTCTGGCTTTATTATTCCTGGCGTAATCTTAATTTTGGCGGGATGCACACTTGTTGTCTTGAGAACTCGACCAATAAAAGAAAATGCGAAAGCGACGGTAAATGAGTGATTGATCTACATACACATACAACCTGTAGCGATGGAAGTGATACACCGCTTGCCTTGGTGAAGAAAGCCGCGTCATCTGGCATCACTGTGCTCGGAATAGCAGATCACGACACAACAGCAGGTTGGTCAGAGGCAATCGCATCCTTGCATGGCAATCTTAAATTAGTTCTTGGCGCAGAAGTCTCCTGCCTCACTGAAGATAATGTCAGTGTTCATATGCTCGGATTGCTCTTTGACGGTGAGAATGAGCCACTTCAGCAGTTGTTATCAGATTGCCGCGATACTCGAATACCGCGTATGAAGAAGATGATTGAAAATCTACAAGGCGCTGGATATGAAATAACACTGGAAGATGTTGCTGCTGCGACGCCTCAAGGAGCGACCTTGGGCCGACCACACCTAGCAGATGCGCTGGTGGTCAAGAAGATAGTAAAGAGCCGAGATGAGGCATTTACTGATTTACTTCATAATGAGTCGCCTTTCTATGTCTCGCACTTCGCTCCGACTCCTGAAGATTCAATTCGAGCGATACGTGCAGCCGGGGGAGTGGCCGTTATTGCGCATCCCTTTGCATCTCGCCGGGGTCAGACACTTTCATCCGATTCATTCGCATCCCTTGTTGCAGCAGGGCTTAATGGAATTGAAGTTTTTCACCGAGACCAGAGCGAAGATGAACGCGCTCAATTAATAAAAATTGCAGGTGAACTTGATTTAGTTGTGACGGGATCTAGCGATTATCACGGAACCGGAAAACTAAACCAACTTGGAGAGAACACCACTGCTGCGGCAGAATGGGAGCGCCTTGAATCTATGGCAGATCAACGAAGGGTCGTTTCAAGATGAATACCGTCAGTACGCTGACCTTTGCCGTGCAATCTTTTGTCACGCTGCTCGTAATCTTTGACCCGCCTGGGGCGACTCCAATCTTTCTCGCTCTAGTTTCTGATAAGAGCGAACGTGAGCGTCGCCGTTTAGCGTGGCAGGCAGCTTTTGTCTCCCTCTTTGTAATTGCCACCTTTGCAATTTTTGGTCGCTTTATTCTGGAGTATATGAACGTTTCGATTGAAGCGTTACAAGCAGCAGGCGGATTACTCCTTCTCTATGTTTCACTCGAACTTCTCACTGGAAAGATGAGCGAAGCAGAGACAGCAGGTACAAATATTGGGATGGTTCCACTTGGAACTCCACTACTTGCTGGTCCTGGTGCAATTGTGGCAACGATGATTTTCGTTCAACAAGCAGGGACGCCAGAGAAATTAGGTGGACTTGCAGTCGCAATCGTCGCAGTTCACCTCATTATTGGACTGGTATTGATGATGTCGACGAAGATCCTTAAAATCATTAAGGAATCAGGTGTAACGCTGTTGGCTCGCATTGCTGGTTTATTGCTTGCAGCGATTGCAGTGCAGATGCTCGCTGATGCGATTAAGGTTTTAGCAGGTAGCTAGCAGCTGGAAGTTAATAGTTAATCAGCGATGCGCTTTGTGCGAGTACGTACTCGAGTTGATTTCTCACGCGGAGCCTTTTCAACTGCAGGAGTTGACGCCTTCGCCGGACGGGAACTCTTAGGGCTCTCAACGACCTTCTTTGCTGCCACCATACGACCAGTTGAGCCGGCTGGAATATGGAGCGCCTTGAAGAAGTGATCCGATGATGAGTAAGTCTCAAGCGGTTCAGGAAGGCCGAGTTCAAGTGCGGTGTCGATCATCTTCCAGCGAGCAAGTTCATCCCAATCAACAAAGGTGACAGCAATGCCATCTGCACCCGCACGAGCAGTACGACCAATACGGTGAACGTAAGTCTTCTCATCTTCTGGACATTGATAGTTGATTACGTGAGTAATTCCATCAACATCGATTCCTCGGGCTGCAACATCGGTTGCGATCAAAATTTCAGATTTGCCTGATTTAAAATCATTGAGCGCTTTTTCACGAGCACCCTGACCGAGATCCCCATGGATAGATGATGCGCTAAAGCCGCGCTCGATCAGATCATCTGCAGTCTTCTGCGCAGTGCGCTTAGTACGACAGAAAACAATGGTTGATCCGCGACCTTCGGCCTGCAGAATGCGGGCAAGCATCTCAATCTTGTCTAATGCGTGGGCACGGAAAACGTGCTGCTCAATACGTGCAACAACACGGCCTTCATCCTGTGAATCTTGGGTGCGAATATGAACTGGTTGATTCATAAATCGACGAGCAAGCGCGATGATGTCGCCTGGCATAGTTGCAGAAAAAAGCATTGTCTGAACTCGTGCCGGAGTCGATGAGAAGAGTTTTTCGACATCAGGCAAGAAGCCAAGATCGAGCATCTCATCTGCCTCATCTAAAACAACGCGGGTTACCTTTGAAAGTTTGAGTTTGCCTTGGCGATACAGGTCTAGAAGTCGTCCTGGTGTTCCGACAACAATCTCAACGCCTGATTCAAGCGCTTCAATCTGTGGTTCGAAGGCCCGACCACCATAAACAGCCAAAGTACGAATGCCGCGATTGAGCGAGAGTTCTTCAATATCTTTTGTTACCTGAACGCAGAGTTCTCGGGTAGGAACAACAACTAAAACTTGTGGCGACCCCTTGGCTTCAAGTGCACCCCACTCAGAGTCATTAGGTGCAATTACTCTTTCGATAACAGGAACACCAAATGCAAGAGTTTTTCCGGTACCTGTCTTCGCCTGACCAATTACATCGCCATCTGCCAATGCAATGGGCAGGACCATCTCTTGAATAGCAAAGGGTGCGGTAAAGCCGTGTTGATGGAGAGCTTCAATTGTCTCTTTACGCAGAGGAAGCTCGGCGAAGGTAATACTCACTTAGTTTGCGCCGAAACCGACACGACGCTCAATTGGCTCACCGATTTCGATGTAACCAATCTTCGCCGCTGGAACCACAATCTCGTGGCCACGAATGTCGGTCAGGATAAGAGGGGTGTTCCCAGCGAGAGCTGCAGTTACCGCGCTCTTGATCTCAGCCGGAGATGTTGGGCACTCAAAGGAGAGCTCGCTTGCTACGTCAGAGACGGCGATGCGTACCTGTGATGATTTTTCGTTCTTCTTAGTG
>JBFYOW010000021.1:0-16122 GCA_041303595.1 Actinomycetes bacterium | reverse complement strand
GATTTGGTCTCCTGCAGAACGTCCATGCTCGCCATCGCGGATAAATTCACGCGTAATTCGAGGAGAAATAGGACTTTTTACCGCCGCTCTGCCATACTTAGGGCACATCTTGAGCGCGGCCAGCGATCCAAATCGCGCCTCGCCGCTTAAGACCAGAAGATTTTTCACCAGGATTAATCAACTTAGATTTTGAAATGAAGGTATTTCTATATGGCTATCGAGCCAAAAACCCCGCGTAAGCGCGCTATAAAAAAGTCTGCAAAAAAATCACTTTCGGGCACTGCAATCTCTGAGGTAACAGATGTACCGATGACGGTCGAAGCACCAGCAGAAGCTGCGCCAAAGACACGCAAGAAGGCCGCAGTACCGGTTCCAGTTTTCCAAGCACCAGTTGCTGACAAAGCACCAGCTCGCGCCCGAAAGGCAACTACAAAAGTTGCTAAGGAAGAGCCAAGTGAAGAGCCGACATCTGAGTCAAATGATTCAGCGGATTCAGCTTCAGATTCTGAAGGCCGTTCCTCCCGCAATCGCCGTCGCCGTCGCGGTGGACGTGGTCGCCGCAAGCCAAATGGCGTAGAGGGCGAAGAGAACTCAACAGATTCAGAAGAGAACAGTGAAGATTCAGAAGAGAGCACCGATGCAGATGGCACAACGCATCGCCGTCGCCGTCGCCGTCGCGCAACTGGTGAAGGTGTAACGCCGGGAGAAGTCATCGATGAAGATGGCGTTGTCACAGTTGTCAAGGTCCGCGAAACACGAGAGAAGACAGAGCGCCCAACGCGTGAGCGCTCAACGAGAGATCGCAATTCACGTAACTCACGAGATCGTGACCGTGGTGGTCGTGATCGCAACGATAATTACCGTGAGCCTTACCGTCGCCGCGGCACAATCCTTACCGATGCAGATTTCTTAGCTCGACGTGAAAATGTTGATCGCGAGATGGTTGTTCGCCAGATTGGTGATCGCATTCAGATTGCTGTCATTGAAGATAATGTGATGGTCGAACATTACGTCAACCGCAACGCAAACGTTTCTTATGTTGGAAACGTTTATCTCGGTCGCGTTCAAAACGTTCTTCCTTCGATGGAAGCAGCATTTGTTGATATCGGAAAGGGCCGCAACGCAGTTCTTTACGCAGGTGAAGTGAACTGGGATGCAGCTGGAATTTCTGAGTCTGAGCCACGCAAAATTGAGATGGTTCTTAAGACGGGCCAGCCGGTATTAGTTCAGGTAACTAAGGATCCAATCGGACAAAAGGGCGCACGCCTGACAAGTCAGATTTCATTGCCGGGACGTTATGTTGTATTTGTTCCAGGTGGAGGAATGTCTGGTATCTCAAAGCGTCTTCCTGAATCAGAGCGCACTCGCCTTAAGTCAATCTTGAAAAACCTCATCCCAGATACAGCTGGCGTGATTGTTCGTACAGCTGCTGAGGGCGTGAGTGAAGAAGAACTCACCGCAGATGTAGAGCGCTTAAAGGCGCAATGGGAAGATATCTATCAGAAGTCTGAGAATCCAAACTTCCATGCTCCGGCACTTCTGCTCTCAGAGCCAGATCTTGCAGTTCGAGTTATTCGCGATATCTTCAATGAAGATTTCCGTAAGCTCACAATTCAAGGCAATGAAGCTTGGGAAGAGATCAGTTCATACCTTGGCTCAATTGCTCCTGAACTTTCACAGCGTCTTGAAAAGTATGCCGGCAATGGTGACTTATTTGCTGATTACCGCGTCGAAGAACAACTTGCTAAGGCATTCGATCGCAAGGTTTATCTCCCTTCAGGTGGATCACTCGTTATCGATCGCACCGAAGCGATGGTCGTGATCGACGTCAACACCGGTAAGTTCATCGGTAAGGGTGGCAACCTGGAAGAGACTGTTACCAAGAACAACTTGGAGGCAGCTGAAGAGATTGCTCGTCAGCTACGTCTTCGTGACCTTGGCGGCATCGTTGTTATCGACTTTATCGATATGGTCCTTGAATCAAACCGTGAGGCAGTTCTACGTCGCCTCATCGAATGCCTCGGACGCGATCGCACCAAGCATCAGGTGGCTGAAGTAACTTCACTTGGATTAGTTCAGATGACACGTAAGCGCGTTGGACAGGGCCTCATCGAAGCATTCTCAACAACATGTGATTCATGTAATGGCCGCGGTATCCATATCCATATGGATCCTGTGAAGATGAAGGCGCCGATGCCTCAGGTCAATTCACAGAGCGCACACCATCCAGATGTTGACGATAATGAGGAGGATTCAGCGACCGAGCATGAGTTCCATGAGACCTTGAACGATGAGGTCCCAGGGGAGTCAGAGCCGGATGCCGTCATTACCCCCAAGGGCAAGCGTCGCCGTCGCGCGGCTAGTTCAGGGGTCATAACCGCCTAACAGATAGGCGAAAAGAGCCAATTTAATCGGCCACAAGTGCAAGCACTTTGGCCCAATTTGACCCTAGGGGTGCGAAATCCGTATCCTTAGCGTCTGCCCGAGGCACTACCTCAGGCGTAATATCTAGAAGAACTCGAGGTTCAAGCGTGTACGCAATCGTAAAAGCTGGCGGTCGCCAGGAGAAGGTAACAGTTGGCGAGACCATCACTGTTGACCGTATTGATGCAAAGGTCGGCGCATCAGTAACTTTCCCTACGCTTCTCGTCGTTGATGGCGCAAACGTCACAACTGACCTCAAGGTCCTCGCTGGCGTAACAGTCACCGGTGAAGTACTTGAAGAGACAAAGGGTCCAAAGATCGACATCCTTCGTTACAAGAACAAGACAGGTCACCGTCGCCGCCAAGGTTTCCGTGCACAGCACACACGAGTCAAGATCACCGCAATCAGCGGTGCAAAGTAAAGGGGTAGAGACACATGGCAAGTAAGAAGGGTGTCTCCTCGACACGTAACGGTCGCGATTCAAATCCACAGTACCTTGGTATCAAGCGCTTCGGTGGACAGGTTGTAAATGCAGGCGAGATCCTCGTACGTCAGCGTGGAACACACTTCCACCCAGGCGCAAACGTTGGCCGCGGCAAGGATGACACTCTCTTCGCACTCGCTGGTGGATCAGTCGAGTTCGGTCGCGCTCGCGGTCGTCGCGTAGTGAATGTAGTTCCTGCAGTTTAATTTAGGTTTCTCTTAAGAGAGCGGGCCGCATTCTTCGCGGTCCGCTTTTTTATTACTCAATACATTTTATTCAATAGCATCACTTATAAGCAGAGGAGAAGTTCGATGACAACATTCGTTGATCGCGTGCAGCTCTTTGCTACCGGCGGTAAGGGTGGAGATGGTTGCGTCTCGGTTAAGCGCGAGAAGTTCAAGCCACTCGGCGGTCCAGATGGCGGTAACGGTGGACGCGGTGGAGATGTAATTCTCGTTGTTGATTCTTCAGTTACAACACTTCTAGATTTTCACCACTCACCACATCGCAAAGCAACATCAGGGCATCAAGGTTATGGCGATCGCAAAGATGGAGTCTCAGGTGAGGACATCGTTCTCTCTGTGCCAAACGGAACAGTCATCTTTGAAAACGGCGTACAGATCGCTGACCTCGTTGGAATAGGTACAACTTTCCTCGCGGCTCGTGGCGGCATGGGCGGACTTGGAAACAACTCGCTCGCATCATCAAAGCGTCGCGCACCAGGTTTCGCACTCCTTGGTGAGCCAGGTGAAGAGCGCATCCTTACCCTTGAACTTAAATCTGTTGCAGATATTGCACTTGTTGGTTTCCCATCAGCCGGTAAGTCCTCGCTTATTGCAGCAGTATCTGCTGCTCGTCCAAAGATCGCTGACTACCCATTTACCACCCTTGTCCCAAACCTCGGTGTAGTTCAAGCTGGAGATACTCGCTTTACCGTTGCTGATGTTCCAGGACTTATTCCAGGGGCATCCGAAGGAAAGGGCCTCGGGCTGCAATTTCTACGCCACGTAGAACGTTGCGTTGCTCTAGTCCACGTACTTGACTGCGGAACACTTGAGACAGATCGCAATCCAATCGAGGATTTAGATGCAATTGAGAACGAGCTTGCTCTCTACGGTGGACTTGAAGATCGCAAGCGCATCGTCGCGCTAAATAAAATTGACCTTCCTGATGGTTCTGCCATGGCAGATATGGTTGAAGGTGATCTTAAGAAGCGCGGATACGATGTTTATAAGGTCTCTGCTGCATCACGTGAAGGATTGCAAGACCTTATGTATGCGATGGCTCGCTTGGTTCAGGCAGAGCGCGTTGCAGCAAAGGCTGAAGAGCGCACGCGCATTATCTTGCGCCCTACAGCTGTTGATGACTCTGGATTTACCGTTCAGGTTAATGGCGATGGTTCATTCTCTGTTCGTGGCGCAAAGGTTTATCGCTGGGTACTTCAAACAAACTTTAAGAACGCAGAAGCAATCGGTTACCTTGCAGATCGCCTGGCACAGTTGGGTGTAGAGAAGGCTCTCTTCAAGGCGGGCGCAGTAGCAGGCTCAGAAGTTCGTATTGGTTCAGGTATCAATGAAGTTGTCTTTGATTGGGAGCCAACTATCGAAGCCGGCGCAGAACAACTTGCAGGATTCTTGCACCGTCGTGGTGAAGATTCACGACTTGAAGGAACATGGAATGCTCCTGAGCGCGTAGAAGATGTATTGACTGATGAAGAAATTGCAGAGCAATGGGAGTACAAGGTTGCAGATCCACATACGCCTCGCGTAGAAGAGATTGCAGCAGAGGTAGCAGAAGATGCTGAAGAATTAGGTGATGATTTCGACGATAACGCGGTGAAGGAGTAAGTCATGAACCGTCAGGCAGTAACAGAAGCCAAGCGCATCGTCCTCAAGGTCGGTTCTTCTTCGCTGACTGGTTCTGCTGGTTCCGCACTCGATGCAGTAGCGGTTGGAAAGATTGTTGACCTCGCAACATCACTTCGTGCTCGTGGCGCAGAAGTCCTTGTTGTCTCATCAGGAGCAATCGCTGCCGGTCTTGCTCCGCTGAAGTTAATTTCTCGCCCAAAAGATCTCCCTACCCAGCAAGCAGCTGCATCTGTAGGGCAAGGTCTCTTAATAGCAAAGTACAACGAGCTCTTCACAAAGCATTCAATAGTCTCATCGCAGGTCTTACTTACAACCGAAGATGTAGTTCGTCGTTCGCACTACAACACTGCGCAACAAACTCTCTCGCGCCTTCTTGCACTTGGTGTTGTGCCAATCATTAATGAGAATGACTCAGTCGGTACTGCAGAGATTCGCTTTGGTGACAATGATCGCCTTGCAGCACTTGTGGCACTCCTTGTCCAGGCAGATCTCTTAGTTCTGATCTCCGATGTAGATGCACTTTACGACGCACATCCATCGCAGCCGGGAGCTAAGGCAATTCACGAAGTATCAAACTTTGCAGATATTGATGCATTCGATATCAGTGGCGCTGGTTCTGCTGGCGTTGGAAGCGGCGGAATGGTTACGAAGATTGAGGCCGCACGCATTTCAACTTCTGCTGGCACGCCAATGCTACTTACATCTCTTGCACAATCAGCAGCAGCTTTGGCAGGCAAAGAATTTGGGACTATTTTCTTAGCGGGGGAGTCAAAGACAAACTCACGACTTCTCTGGCTTGCACATGCATCTTCTGCGCGCGGACGTCTGACTCTCGATGCCGGGGCAGTCACGGCAATTCTAGAAAAGGGAGTTTCATTGCTTCCAGCAGGAGTAACTGCTGTCACTGGAGATTTCTCTGCCGGGGATACCGTGGAACTCGCATCGGCAGATGGCAAAGTGATTGCCCGAGGCCTGGTCGCCTTTGATTCTGCTGAAATCCCACAGATGCTTGGGCGATCAACAAAGGAATTAGCCGCATCTCTTGGCGCAGAGTTCGAGCGCGAACTCGTGCATCGTGACGATTTAGTCTTACTTTAGTAAATTTCTCTCATGCGAATGCGTCTGGGCTTACTGATTGCCGCAGTATTCGCAACGCTTATTTCGCCTATCACTCCTCAAGCGATTGCCTTTGGAGGGTATGCATCTGCACCGTTGAGCGTGAGTGCAACAGCAATAGCCGGCGGGGTTCGTGTCGGATGGTCCACACCAACCGATGTTGATACCGGAATTACTGGATACCGTGTCGAATATTCCACTTCAGGAACTAGCGGTACGTGGACTCTCTCAACAACGGTAAATTCGTCGACATTCTCTTATGACATTCTCGGATTAAGTCAGGTTGCTACTTATGTTCGTGTTGCTGCAACAACTGCTGCAGGTACGGGCACCTACGGATACCCATGGACAGAGACCTACCGAACAATTAATTCCAAGAGAAATTCTGATAATTCAACTCACACATACGTTGCGGGGTACGGCCTAAGCGGTGGCGATGCTGCCGCGAATCTCAACAGTACAACTAACTTTTCTCGTGTGAGGTATCGAATGGAAGCCACAATCAATGGCACATCCGATTATGCCGAGACAGATTTTTACAAATGGAGCAGTGCATCCATAACAACTTTGCAGGTACCGTCAATCTCTGGCACGGGAAACTTTTCCGTTCAAACGAATGTAACCGACCTCAATGTGTATTCTGCAAATTCCAGGGTGACAAAAGCCTCTGGGATATCAGGGCGAATTGAACTGTGGGCGCTTAACTATGGACCAGAGCGTGCTTCGGACTATAACAACGGCGATATTAATAAGTATGACTATAACGATACTAATAATGGCAATGGAGGTTATGGGTCGTTTCAAGTTCACGACATAACAAACTTCAAAACTGTCTTTGCATGGAACCACCAAAGCTACACAGGCAATAATGATCCCGATATTGGCTTTGGTAATAATCCCAATACAAATGGTCATCCAGATTGGACTTTCTGCGCTCAAAACAATACGACTAATGGTTATTGTCAGAACATTACCAATTTTAAATTGCAGGTCTTTATTAACTTAGCTGTAACACCGCTTGCGGATGCAACTCCACCAACGGTCTCTCGCGGTGATGCAAAGACTCTTATTCGTAGCGGTGACACGATCACAGTTCGCTCTACTGAAATCGGTACCGTCTATCTTGTTCGAAATACAGTCACCGTAACAAATCTGGCAAGCATTACAGCAGCGGCTGCAAATGTTAAGAATTCGGTCTCCATATCAGCGATTAACACCAACACAACCTTAACAACAAGTGGTCTGTTGGATGGAACTTACAATCTATATGCCGCGGATTCGGCCAACAATCTTTCAACCGGCTTACTTGCAACTGTTGCAGTTGATACAACCCCACCAGTTGCAAGCGCATTCTCTGTCAATACATCAGGCAACGCGATCCAAATGACAATTGGCGAAACGGCTACTCTCGCCGCTTTTGATGCGGCTGCATATTCAGTTTCTGATTCAGGTTCAGCGCTCTCTGTTACATCAGCTTCAATATCGGGACTTGTTATTACGCTCAATTTATCTAGAGCAATTCCAGCAGGAGCTACCGTCACTTTCGCCTATTCGACTTCAGGTCTTCCGGTGGCTGCTAGGTGGAGTGATGCTGCCGGTAACCAACTCAACAATGTCACCTCGCGCACAATTACAAATAACTCAACTGCTCAAATTTCAGTCGGGCTTACCGTAGCTGATTCAATGAGCAAGGGCACCCCTATCACTATCACGGCATCAGCCTCTGTTGCAGGTCGGGTTAACTTTTCAATTGCAGGAAAACGAATACCAGGATGTTTCAACAAGTTGGCAACAGGATCAACGCCAATTACTGTTACATGCACATTTAAGCCAGCGCTAAGTGGGTGGCAGACAATAACGGTTACTCTGATTCCATCCTTAAGTGCCTACCCAACGACACTTACAACTGTGAATCGCTTTATTGCAAAGAGATCTAACCGCCGTTAACTACCTTCGCTCTGAAATCTGCTTCAACACCGCAGCCACCATCGGCGATAGATTGTCGGTATCTGTTGGTTCATCACTAAGTTTCACAATCACTGTGTCATTAGGAATATCAATATAAACAAATTGTCCGTGCAGACCGAGCATCAAAGTGACACCTGGGTATGGATGCCAGAAGAAGGCACCATAGCCCCAGCCGTAATCAAGACGTGTAGCAGGTGAGGTAATTCGGTTCATCCAAGTGGTGCTGATGACTTGTTCCTTTGTAGTTGGGACAACACCGTTATCTAGAATCAATTGACCTATTCGAGCATAGTCTCGAGGAACAGCGTTGAAACAACAGAAAGTTTTCTCGTAACCACCCACCTTGTCTACATTCCAGGTAGCATCAAAGTCAGCACCGACCGATTGCCAGATATTGGCAGTGAAGTAATCAGAGACAGATTGATTTGTAACTTTCTGGATAATCATTCCCATCATCTGGGTATCAACGCTTCGATAGACCGATTCGGTCCCTGGTTTGAAATCCATCTTGCGGTTGTTCTTAATAAACCATGGAATATCTGTACTTGCATACATCTGCGCAATTGCTACGCCCCAACCTGACGGCCCAGATGGATAGTTGTCGGAGACGCCTACGCCGGATTGCATATCAAGGAGTTGTTGGATTGTGATTCTGTCGAAATCGCCATTTGTTTTATATTCAGGGAAGTACTTAACGAATGTGTCCTTCTCGCTGATCTTTCCTTGATCAATTAGCTGTCCGGCAACGAGAGAGGTCATTGCTTTGCCGACTGAGTAAGAAGGTAGACGAGTTTCTGCAAACTTTGGATCTTTGTAATACTCGTGTGTGATCTTGCCGTCCCGAATGACCAGGAAGGCGTTGGTATGGGTTTTATCAAGAAAATCCTGAAAGGCCAGATTCTCGCCGTTGTAATTGACTTGACCATATGTCTCAGCGCTACCGGATTTCCACGGCGCAAATGTTGAAGGTGCAGCAACTATCCAATGGCTTGGCATCAGTTCAGGGGTTTTCGATGCCGGAGCTAATCCAAGTCGAATTGCAGCAATTGGCTCTGGATAGTGAATAACTTTCGTCAGAGCAAATAGGGATAGATAGAGGGCGACTAGAACTAGGGCGGTATTTCGCAAGACCTTCAATAATGTGGACACATCTGCAGGGTAGCCCCAAGTAGACTTCCTTTCATGGATTCAAAGGTTCTAGTCGCCGAATTAGCCGATAAGGCGCGCAAAGCGGCTCGATCACTTTCAACTGCCACAGGTGCAGAACGTAAGGGAGCCCTTGAGGCGATTGCACAAGCTCTTGATTCCCGAGCAACCGAAATCCTTGCCGCCAATGAACTCGATATGGCCAATGCGCGTGCAGAGAATATGCACCCACAGATGCAAGATCGACTTCTTCTCAACGCAGATCGCATCGCCGGAATGGCAGATGGCGCGCGCCAAGTAGCGGCGCTACCTGATCCACTTGGTCGCACTCTCAAAGAGTCATCACTGCCAAATGGTCTACATCTTCGCCAAACATCTGTGCCTTTCGGCGTTATCGGAATGGTTTATGAAGCGCGACCAAATGTCACAGTTGATGCCGCTGTTATCTTGCTAATGTCAGGAAATGCTGCGCTATTGCGTGGTTCATCTACTGCACGCAAAAGCAATGAGATTCTCATTAACGTCATGAAAGATGCGCTTGCTACAACAAAGATTGATCCAGAGGTCCTCCAATTAATTCCTTCAGATGATCGCTCCACCGTGAAAGCGCTTCTGACTGCTCGGGGAAAAGTTGATTTAGTGATTCCACGCGGCAGTGCGCAATTAATCAGGATGGTTGTTGATGAAGCAACAGTGCCAACGATTGAAACTGGTGCAGGTGTCTGCCACGTCTTCGTAGATGAATTCGCTGATATCACCAAGGCCTTGCCAATTCTCCTTAATTCAAAGACCCATCGCCCATCTGTCTGCAATGCGGCAGAGACCCTTCTGGTTCACAAAGCAATCGCACCAACGTTCTTGCCGCTAGCTCTCAAAGCCCTATCTGATGCGGGAGTTACACTTCATGGAGATGCAACTGTGCAGAAAGTGGCAGAAAAGTTTGGCGTAAAGTCAGAGCTCGCGACGGAAGAGAACTGGTGCACTGAATACGGAATTTTGGAGATGAATGTTGCAGTAGTTGATTCTGTTGATGCAGCTGCCGATCACATTGCTCGTTACGGGACCAACCACACCGAGGCGATTGTCACCGAAAATCAGGTAAGTGCCGATCGATTCATTGCTCTTGCAGATTGCGCAGCGGTGATGGTTAATGCATCCACTCGTTTTACAGATGGCGAGCAGATGGGCTTTGGCGCAGAAATCGGTATCTCAAACCAGAAACTCCATGCCCGAGGTCCAATGGGCCTTGAGGCGATGACAACTGCTACTTGGATTGTTACTGGGAATGGGCAGATTCGCATCTAATTACGCGATTTCACCGTAATTTTATAGACTGCGCGCATGAGCACACTCTCTCGCGATGAAGTCGCAAAGTTGGCAGGCCTGGCAAGAATTGAAATGACCGAGGCAGAGTTAGTTGAAATCGCCTCACAATTCGGAACAATCCTCGATGCTGTTGCACGTGTACAGGAACTCAACTTGGATGGCGTCAAGGCAACATCCCACCCACAGCCACTTGAGAATATTGCTCGACCAGATGTTGTCCAACCAAGCCTTACTCCAGAAGAAGCGCTCTCTGGCGCACCTGCGCAAGAGGAGCAACGCTTCCGAGTGCCACAGATTTTGGGAGAGGAGTAAGCGATGATCTTTAAGACCGCTGCCGAAATGGCAGCTTCACTTGCCGCAAAAGAAGTTTCATCAGTCGAACTCACTCAGGCGCACCTAGATCGCATCTCTGACGTTGATGGTGATGTGAAAGCATTTCTTCATGTTGATAAAGAGGGTGCACTTGCACAAGCAGCGGCGGTAGATGCGGATCGCGCCGCCGGCAAAAAAGTTTCACCACTAGCAGGAATTCCACTCGCACTTAAGGATGTACTGGCACAGAAGGGCATCCCAACAACTGCAGGGTCAAAAATTTTGCAGGGATGGAAGCCTCCATACGACTCAACAGTCGTTTCCAAGTTAAAGAGCGCTGGCGTAGTAATTCTCGGTAAGACCAATATGGATGAATTCGCAATGGGTTCATCTACCGAGAACAGTGGTTACGGTCCAACTTTTAATCCTTGGGATTTAACACGTACACCAGGTGGTTCATCTGGAGGATCTTCAGCTGCGGTCGCGGCTTTTGAAGCACCTCTTGCAATTGGCTCTGATACTGGCGGATCAATTCGCCAGCCAGCAGCCCTCACCGGAATCGTCGGCGTTCGACCAACATACGGCGCTGTCTCTCGATATGGATTAATTGCATACTCATCATCCCTTGATCAAGCTGGACCTTTCGGGCGTACAGTTCTCGACACCGCAATGTTGCACGAAATCATCGCGGGCCATGACGCTCACGATGCAACATCAATTAACGCACCTGTTCCAGCTGTCGTTGCCGCTGCAAAATCTGGCGATGTTAAAGGTATGAAGGTTGGCGTTATCAAGCAGTTGCAAGGCGAGGGATATCAGAAGGGCGTACAGACACGCTTCACAGAATCACTCGATTTACTGGCCTCACTTGGCGCTGAGATTGTTGAAGTGGATTGTCCAAGTTTTGAATACGCACTTGCTGCTTATTACTTAATCGCCCCATCAGAGTGTTCATCAAACCTCGCACGTTTTGATGCGATGCGTTACGGACTACGTACTGGTGACGAAAATGGCGCTTCCGCAGAGGCTGTTATGGCTGCTACTCGTGATGCTGGTTTTGGTCGCGAAGTAAAGCGCCGCATCATCCTTGGTACTTATGCACTTTCATCAGGCTACTACGATGCTTATTACGGCAGTGCTCAGAAGATTCGCACATTGATCATTCAGGATTATGCAAAGGCATTCGCTCAGGCAGATGTCTTGGTATCTCCAACTGCGCCAACTACTGCATACAAGATTGGCGAAAAGGTCGATGATCCAATGGCTATGTACCTCGGCGATGTGGCAACCATTCCAGTAAATCTTGCTGGTATCTGTGGAATGTCACTTCCAGCAGGTTTGGCAGATGAAGATAATTTGCCAGTTGGATTCCAGATTATGGCGCCAGCTATGCAAGATCAACGTCTCTATCAAGCAGGTGCAGCCCTAGAAGCCGGCCTTGCATCAAAGTGGGGCGGAACTCTTATTACAAAGGCTCCAGCACTGAAGGGAGGTGCCAAGTAATGGCACTGAACTACGAAGAAGTTGTAGCTAAATACAACCCGGTTCTTGGTCTTGAGGTTCACGTTGAGCTCAATACCGAATCGAAGATGTTCTGCTCATGTGCCACAACATTTGGCGCTGAACCAAATACTCAGACCTGTCCGGTCTGTTTAGCCCTCCCTGGCGCTCTTCCAGTTGTAAATGAGAAAGCGATTGAATCAACAATCAAGATCGGTCTCGCTCTTAACTGCAAGATCGCTCCTTACAGCCGCTTTGCGCGCAAGAATTATTTCTATCCAGATATGCCAAAGAACTTCCAGATCTCACAGTACGACGAGCCAATCTGTTTCGATGGCTATGTCGATGTTGAGATTGAGACAGAAGAAGGTCCAAAGCAATTCCGCATCGAGGTCGAGCGTGTACATATGGAGGAAGACACAGGTAAGTCACTTCACGTAGGAGGAGCAACCGGTCGCATCCACGGCGCTGATTACTCACTCCTTGATTACAACCGTGCCGGAATTCCACTGGTGGAGATTGTGACCAAGATTGTTCCTGGCACAGGAAAGTACGCACCTGAGGTAGCAAAGGCTTATGTTGCAGAACTCCGTGACATTTTGCGCGGCCTTGGCGTTTCCGATGTAAAGATGGAACAAGGGTCTCTTCGCTGCGATGCCAACGTCTCATTGATGCTCAAGGATGCGACAGAGCTAGGTACTCGTTCAGAGACAAAGAACGTGAACTCTCTTCGCTCTGTCGAGCGTGCAATCCGTGGCGAGATGTTACGTCATGCTGAAATTCTTGAAACCGGCGGCAAGGTTAAGCAAGAGACACGTCACTTCCAAGAAGATACAGGCTTGACTCGCTCTGGGCGTTCGAAAGAACAGGCAGAGGATTACCGCTACTTCCCAGATCCAGATTTGGTTCCGGTTACACCTGCTGCTGATTGGATTGAATCACTTCGCGCAACGCTTCCAGAGCGCCCATCGATTCGTCGCAAGCGCCTGAAAGAGCAGTGGGCAGTTCCTGATAAAGAGTTTGAAGCGATGGTTAACGCCGATGTCTTGGATATTGTCGAAGCAACAGTTTTACTAGGCGCTGATTCCACCAAGGCACGCACGTGGTGGTTAGGAGAAGTATCGCGAATCGCCAATGATCAAGGCGTAGCAATTGCAGATTTGGCAATTACACCAGCACATGTTGCAGAACTTATTTCTCTTGTGGCATCGGGTGAACTCACAGATAAGTTGGCACGCCAAGTTGTCGAAGGTGTAGTAGCTGGAGAAGGAACACCATCAGAGGTAGTCGCAAAGCGCGGAATCAAAGTAGTTAACGATGATGGCGCACTTATGGCTGCAATTGAAAAAGTCTGTGCAGCACAGGCTGATACGGCAGAGAAAGTTCGCGGGGGACACCTACCTGCGGCTGGAGCGCTCATTGGCGCAGTCATGAAGGAGACGGCAGGACAGGCAGATGCTGCCAAGGTGCGCGAACTCCTTCTAAAGTATCTTGGCCAATAAAGAAAGTAAATAAGAAAGCCCGCCGAAGATTTTCGGCGGGCTTTCTTATATTGAATTGTTAGTGCATTCCTGCGCCTTCAGTTTCAACAACAGATTCTTTTCCAATATTGATAAAGAAGAAGAGGACTATTGCTCCGATAAAGAGAAGAGCAGCGCTGAATCTAAAGGCGGTTGTAAAGCCATTAGTCGCAGCAAATGCCTGACCGACCATATCGTTCTGAGCGATCTTATTTGTGATTGCATAATTGGTAGATGCATTAAATGCAATTGTGCTCAAGAGCGCAGTACCAAGTGATCCACCAATCTGCTGTGAGGTATTGACCATCGCGCTAGCAACACCAGTGTCATGAGATGAGACCGCGTGCAGTGAGGTTGAAGTCAATGGAATAAAGACCAGTGCCATACCGCTCGACATGATCAGAAGTGATGGAACCACATGTGTTAAATATGAGGTTTCTGGAGTAATGCGAGTAAGCAATAGCAACCCGATACCTGCTGCAATCAAACCTGGCACCATCAAAGGCTTCGGTCCGACCTTAGGTAGAAGTTGTGATGCAACACCCGCGAAGATAATGATTCCGGCTGTAAATGGAAGGAATGCAAAACCTGACTTGAGAGGTGAGAAGCCGAGGAACTCTTGTAGGTAAACGCCGAGGAAGTAGAACATTGAGAAGAGTCCTGCACCCACAACGAGCGAGCCGAGATATGAGCCTCCACGGTTGCGCTCTGTGATTACACGAAGCGGCATCATTGGGTTCTTAACCTTGGTTTCAATAATCACAAATGCCACGAGTAGAACAGCGGCAGAGATCAAGTAAGTAAGAGTTGCTGATGAAGTCCAGCCCTTCTGTGGATTAGCAGCTTCGCTAAATCCATAAGTCAAAGCAAAGAGACCGGCAGTTGCGGTAATCGCGCCAGGGATGTCATATGACTTATCTCCATCGGCCTTTGATTCGTGAACAAATTTAACAGCGAGAATTGCGGCAACAATTGCGATTGGGGTATTGACGCCTAAGCACCAACGCCATGATGTGTATTCAGTAAGAACTCCACCCGCGATAAGTCCAATAGCTGCACCGCCACCTGAAATCGCGCCAATAACACCAAATGCCTTAGCGCGTTCTTTGGGATCAGTAAATGTTTGAGAGATGATGGCGAGCGTTGCCGGTGCTAAGAGCGCTCCAAAAACACCTTGAAGTGCGCGAGAGGCAAAGAGCATCTCCTGGTTTGCTGCAACTCCGCCCAGGGCAGAAGCTGCTGCGAATCCAATCAGGCCTACTAAAAAGATCTTCTTGCGTCCCACGTAATCGCCGATGCGCCCACCAAGAAGGAGAAGTGAGCCGAAGGCCAAGGTGTATGCAGTAATGATCCATTGGGCATCTTGATCTGAAATAGATAGGTCATCTTTGGCGCTTGGGATAGCGATATTCATGATTGAGCTATCGAGGACGAGCATCAATTGCGAAACAGCGAGAACGACAAGAGTTCTCCAACGATCTGGCGCCTGGCCTTTTATATGGCCCTGGGCATCACGGTTTTGGTTTGGCACAAAAAACTCCAATAAGTTAGGTGGTAAATAGAATGTGTAAATCAAGAATCCATCTTGAATACTGGAATTCTATCGTGCGCTTTCAGACTTCTCCTGCAAGGGGAGTGCGGTTAGAATCCTCGCATGTCGACAATGAAGCCCCGTTCTGGTCTTGTAACTGATGGTTTAGAGCGCTCACCTGCTCGCGGAATGCTCCGCGCCGTAGGTATGGGTGATGAAGATTGGGTCAAACCACAAATCGGTGTTGCATCGTCATGGAATGAAATTACTCCATGCAATCTCTCTCTTGATCGCTTAGCGAAAGCTTCTCGCAAAGGAATTCTTGATGCCGGCGGTTTCCCAATGCAGTTTGGAACAATTTCCGTATCTGATGGAATCTCTATGGGCCATGAAGGAATGCACTTCTCGCTCGTCTCACGTGAAGTAATCGCCGATTCAGTTGAAACAGTAATGCAGGCAGAGCGTCTTGATGGAATGGTGATGTTTGCCGGCTGTGATAAATCACTTCCAGGAATGATGATGGCTGCTGCTCGTATTGATGTCGCCGCAGTATTTGTTTATGCAGGTTCAACTTTGCCAGGGCAAGTTGATGGCAAGGATGTCACCATCATTGATGCATTTGAAGCGGTAGGTGCGTGTGCACGCGGCCTTATTACGCGCGATCGAGTTGATGAAATTGAAAGAGCTATCTGTCCGGGTGAAGGTGCTTGTGGCGGAATGTACACAGCAAACACTATGGCCACTGTTGGAGAAGCAATCGGTCTATCGTTGCCAGGATCTGCCGCGCCTCCTGCTGTTGATCGTCGTCGCGACACCTACGCCGAAGCATCTGGCGCTGCAGTCGTTAATCTCATCGCAAAGGGGATTACAACTCGCGATATATTAACTAAGAAAGCTTTTGAAAATGCAATCACTGCTGTTATGGC
>JBFYOW010000020.1:0-17463 GCA_041303595.1 Actinomycetes bacterium | reverse complement strand
AATTGGCACCGAACTCGCTGTCGTAATTTATTTCCGTAAAGATATTGCCTCTATTTTCTCTGCTTGGATAAAGTCACTTCGACCAAATACGCATCTCACTCACCACGAACGTAGCGACGCAAAATTAGCGTGGTTGATTGCAATCGGCACTCTCCCAATCGTTGTATTGGGCTACCTTGGTCAAAGTTTTATTGAGAACGAACTTCGCTCACTCTGGATAATCGCCTCGACTCTGATTCTCTTTGGCTTCCTCTTAGGATTCCTTGATTACATGGGGCGCAACGAGCGTTCTCTCGATCAGCTCACTACCGGCCACGGAATCCTCTACGGCTTTGCGCAAGCACTTGCACTCATTCCAGGAGTCTCGCGCTCTGGGGCGACAATTGCAATGGGTCGCTTGCTCGGATATCGCCGAGAGTCTGCCCTTCGTTACTCATTCTTATTAGCGCTTCCAGCTGTTTTCGGAAGCGGCTTCTATCAATTAAAGAAGGCGATAGATGAGCCAGGAATCCGCGTCTTTAGCTTAGGCGAGACTTTAGTTGCAACTGTTGTTGCTTTTGCAGTCGGTTATGCGGTCATTGCTTGGTTGATGCGCTACATCTCAACTAAATCTTTTACGCCTTTTGTGATTTATCGAATTGCACTTGGAACTGCCCTGCTGATTGCGTTAGCAACCGGCGCAATCTCTGCTTAGTGCTTCTTATCTGAGAAGCCAAGGCGTTCGAGTAGCTTTGGATCTCGCTGCCACTCTTTAGAGACCTTGACGTGCAAGCCTAAGAATATTCGTGCACCTAGTTCGCGCTCGATATCTTTACGAGCGCGCATTCCAATGTCCTTCAGGCGCTGACCTTGGTGTCCTAAGATGATTCCAGTCTGTGAATCTCGCTCTACGTGAATACTGGCGTGGATGTCATAGAAAGGCCGAGTGCCATTTGGTTCACGCATCGACATCTCATCGATTGTGACCATAATTGAATGTGGGAGTTCCTGTAGCGCATCGCGCATCGCAGCTTCACGAATGAGCTCACAAATTAGCTGTTCCACGCCTTGATCGCTCTTCTGATCTTCTGGGTAGAAGGCTGGACCGACTGGAATATTCTCACCGATAATCTTTTCGAGAAGTTCAATCTGGTCATGAATTACTGCCGATACCGGAATGATCTCATCCCAAGTAAAGCCCTCAGCTAGATCGCTAATTGTCATCAAACGATCAGCAAGAGTCTTCTTGTTAACGGTATCGGTCTTTGTTACGAGAGCAAACTTCTTGGCACGAGGGTGCTTGGCAATTTCGGCAGCAATAAATTGATCACCGGCACCATTTGCTTCATTTGCTGGCAAGCACATCATGATTGCATCAACAGAATCGAGGTTGTCATTGACTACCTTGTTGAGATGGAAGCCAAGCAGGGTACGCGGCTTATGGACACCTGGTGTATCAACTAGCACTGCCTGAAAATTTGGGTTATTGATAATGCCACGAATCGCGTGGCGAGTGGTGTTTGGGTGGTGTGAGGTAATGGCAATCTTGCTACCCACCAAAGCATTAATGAGCGTCGATTTTCCGGTATTAGGGCGGCCAACAATGGCAACAAAGCCCGAACGGAATTCACTCATGGCCTTATTCTCTCACTACTTCTCCCCCGCGTTAGACCAATGAAGTGATCAACTCATGTGCATCTGCGATAGATGTGACGAGTTCTGCGCTTCTCTCCCCAATTAATCGATGACATCCTTCCGATGTTGGAGAGGTAATTGGACCGGGAATCGCCATTACAGGTCGCGCTAGCTCTGCTGCATCTCTAGCGGTACGTAGTGACCCACTTCTAAATGCGGCCTCCACTACCAAAGTTGCTTGAGATAGCGCTGCGATAAGTCGATTGCGCACTAGGAAGCGATGTGGTCGAGCTACAACTCCAGGAAGGTACTCCGAAATTATTGCGCCATTCTCAAGAATCTCTTCAAAGAGTTTTTGATTACCTGCCGGGTAGAGGCTATCCAAACCCGAAGCGATAACGGCCACCGTGCTCCCCTCAGCAATAAGTGCCCCTTTATGGGCTGCTGAATCAATGCCGTAGGCGCCACCGCTGACAATCGCCCATTCACGATCTACAAATCCAGCTGCAAATTCTTGTGCAGCACGGGTTCCATATGGGGTTGGGTTTCGTGTTCCTACTATTGCAAGTGACTGTTGAGATAACACCTCAATGTTTCCTTTAACGAAGAGTCCAACTGGTGGAGTTGCCAAGTCATTGAGTTGTGATGGCCAATCAATATCTTCTGGGATCAAGAATTTTGCGCCACTCTTTTCAAGTTCTTCGCTCACTCGTAACGGATCAATCCTCAGATTAATAGGAATTCCTTCCACGACTCTCTCAATTCCAAATTCCCGAATCTCCTCAGCAATTCTTGGCGCTCCTGCCTCGTGATGTGCCGCAATAATCAGTCGACTTGCTCTTGTATCCATTAATACTCCATTCCGTCACGAAGTTGAAAAGCTCGCTGAACATCAGCAAGAGTTGGTGCGATATGACCCTCGAGATCCGCCAAGGTCCAAGCCAAGCGAATTGTTTTATGAAGGCCGCGTGCCGTAATGCGCTCTTTGTCGAGTTCATCATGGAGAAAGTTCATCGCTGCTTTCTCTGGACGGTAATCAAGACGCAAAGCTCTTGCAGGAATCTCTGAATTGAGCTTCCAGGGCTGATTCTTAAATCGCTCTGCTGCGATTGCTCGCGCTGCTATAACTCGTGAGCGAATCAGTTCTGATGGCTCTCCTAAGTCCCGAGAATCTAAATCAACTCGTCCAACTGGATCAACGGTGACTCGAATATCGATGCGATCCATCAATGGTCCCGATAACTTTCCTAGATACCGTCGAACTTGTAGTGATGAGCAGGTGCATCCATGGCCTTTACCCGTGAACTTTCCACATGGGCACGGGTTGGCGGCGAGCACTAAGAGAAACTTTGCTGGAAATGTAACTGAACCCACTTGCCGAGCGATTGTGATATTTCCCGATTCAAGTGGCTGGCGGAGGGAATCCAATATTCCTACTGCACATTCAGGTGCTTCATCGATAAAGAGAACACCACGGTTGGCGAGAGAGATCGCTCCCGGAACTATTGTGCGACCTCCCCCGCCAACAATTGATGCACGGGAAGCGCTGTGATGCGGTGCAATGATGGGAGCCACTCGTGACATGGCAGACCGTGAATTCAATCCATCTGAAATCGAATGTATTGCTGTTACTTCGAGTGATTCTTCTTGAGTTAGTGGCGGCAAGATTGTGGGAAGTCGTGAGGCAATCATGGTTTTACCGGCTCCTGGCGGACCGATGAGCAATAAGTGATGGCCGCCTGTTGCGGCAACTTCAGCGGCAAAGCGAGCTCGCGGCTGTCCTGCAACATCTGCGAAGTCGAGCAGTTCGCAGTTTTCGTCTTGAGTTAGATCGGCTTCAGGAAAGGCATACTCCCCCGTTGTGAGCCAGCGATAGATCTCGGCAATGTGATCGAATGCGAGTATCTCTAAATCTTCTAACAATTGAGCTTCGCCTAAATTTGCACGCGGAACTATCGCTCTTCTGATTCCACTTTTGAGTCCTGCAATAAGCGATGGCAGCACGCCGCGTACCGGGCGAATCGCACCATCTAATGAAAGTTCACCCAAGATAACTGCGCCTGCCAATGGTGCTTGCAGCAAGACTCCTTCAGCAACCAACATGGCCAATGCGATCGCCACATCAAAGCCAGGGCCGCTCTTTGGCAACCATGCTGGCGATAGCGAGACAGTTACCTTTTTATTGGGCCACTTCTGCCCCGTATTACTTAAAGCTGCGCGTACGCGATCACGAGATTCTTGCAGCGAAGCATCAGGAAGACCCAGTAGCGAATACGTTGGAATCCCATCAGCAATATCGCATTCGATATCGATGACCGTTCCTAGTAATCCTTGCAGTGCAACGCCTTGGGTGCGACCGATAGTCATAAAACATTCGCCCGATACTCGATGCTGTGGCTACCATCAGGGCTAATCAATACCGATGCGATATCAATGGTGTACTCGCAACCAAAGCAATCGTGAGTGACAAGCCATCCCATAGCAAGGCGCTGCATTCGCAGTAACTTGGCTGGCGATATTGCTTCAAAGGGGTGGCCATAGGCAAGCGAACTTCGAGTCTTCACTTCAATAAAGTGAAAGCTTCCCGCTTTATCTAGGGTGATGAGATCTATCTCGCCTTCACGCACCCGCCAATTACGTTCGACAATCTCATCGCCTTGTTGCCCTCGAAATTCGGCGATACGTGTTTCACCAAAGAGACCTATCGCTTGATTTCTGCCTCGTTTAAGAACCATCCGCGGATGTTAAATAGTTTGACCTCAGCGAAACAGAAGAAATCTCCCCCTGTGGATTAAAGCTGGGCCGCGATATTTGAGAAAGATTTGCGGTGAATCGGCGTTACACCAAGTTCTTTAATTGCTGCTGTATGTGCTGCGGTGATGTAACCCTTATGCCCTGCAAAACCATAGCCAGGATAAATCTCATCCATCTCTCGCATGATGCGATCTCGGGTGACCTTGGCAATAATTGATGCAGCGCTAATCGCAGTAACGACTTGATCGCCCTTCCAGACAGCGACATTGGGGACTGCTAAACCTTCGATTGCATATCCATCTGTAAGTACATATGCCGGGGTAATTGATAAACCATTGACCGCTCTGCGCATTCCATCAAGATTTGCTGCATGCACGCCGCGAAGGTCAATCTCTTCAGGAGAAACTTCAATGATGCTCACTGCTGCCGCGTTCTCCATAACAACATCAAAGAGAACTTCACGCTTCTTCTCGCTAATCTCTTTCGAATCTCGAATCTCTGACCACACATCGGCAAAGGGATCATCAAGAATGACCGATGCGATTACCAAAGGGCCTGCACACGGACCGCGTCCTGCCTCATCAACACCAGCTATGGGAGATATCTGCGCATCACGCAACATCTCTTCGATGCGCTTGGGTGATGCAGACATTATGGCTACTTGTTAATTATTTTGATGAAAGTGGATCTTGTGAAGGAGTTAAGCCGAAGCTGGAGAAGGGCCAAAGGATTCCAAAGACGCGTCCAGTAACTTTAGATACCGGCACCATTCCATTATTGACATCGTCCTGGTGATAGCGAGAATCGGCCGATGCGCCGCGATGGTCCCCCATTACCCAGATCTTTCCTTCAGGAACGGTGACATTGAACTTAAGTTCAGATGGTTTGTTGCCGGCGAAGATATATGGCTCATTAGTTGGCTTGCCGTTAATCGTTAGCCCACCGTCTTTATCGCAGCAAATTACTTTATCTCCGGCAACACCGATGACGCGCTTTACTAAGTATTGCTTCGCTGGATTTGGAAGTACCCCAGAAAAGACGAGCGCTTCCTTCGCCTTTGCAATGAACTTATTTCCGCTTACATCTTCAAAAGGAGCAGGTAGCCAATTATCTGGATCGCGGAAGACGACTACATCGCCACGATTAATTGATTTTGCTAAGAAAGGAATCTTATTTACTGCGACCCGATCATTGACCTGAAGCGTGTTCTCCATTGAACCGGACGGAATGTAGAAGAACTGCACTACAAAGGTCTTGATAACAAGTGAGACAGCGAGCGCAACAATGACAAGTATCGGGAACTCGCGGAAGAACGATCCCTTACGAGGCAGGTACTTAGAAATTATTGTGCAGGCTTGTCTTCAGCAGCAGGTGCGTCAACGACAGCTTCTGCTTCAACCGCTGGAGTTTCAACAACTGCCTCTGCTGATGTTTCAACCGCAGCGACTGTCTCTGCAACTTCAGCTGGAACCTCTGCCACCTGTGCGACAGCTTCTGGCTCGGACACTACCACTGGCTCGATAACAGGTTCTGGAGTTGAAAGAATTCCATCGCCGTAACCAACAATGCCATCACGCTTTTCGCGGATCTTTGCAGCCTTACCGCGAAGGTCGCGGAGGTAGTAAAGCTTTGCACGACGAACATCGCCCTTCTGGACGAGTTCAATCTTCTCAATAACTGGTGTGTGAACTGGGAAGGTACGCTCAACGCCAACGCCGTATGAAACCTTACGGATTGTGAATGTCTCGCGAACGCCATCGCCCTGTCGGCGGATGACTACACCCTGGAAGACCTGGAGACGTGACTTGTTACCTTCAATAACACGAACATGGATCTTGAGCTCATCGCCTGCGCGGAACTGTGGAATGTCCTTGCGGAGTGACGCTGCATCTACGACATCGAGAATGTTCATTATTTGGTCCTGTTCGTGTATTTCAAGCGGTACGGAATATGCCGTACAGGGGTCGTATCTTGCCACAGGTGACCCCTTGCGTGAAAATCGAGGTCAGCCGCCTTTAGGCTAGTTTGAGGAAGGCCTCGAGCTCAGCGTAGAGCTGTGGGCCTGCCGCCAAGGTCATCTCATATGGAGCCTGGCCATAGAGGCCGAAGCGAGCGCCCGCCTCACGGGCAATGAGCCCCGCTGCTGCCCAATCCCACTCCTTGAGGCCATGTTCGTAATAAGCATCAACCCGACCCATCGCCACATTGCAGAGGTCAACGGCGGCGGCCCCATAGCGACGCATATCGCGAATTTTGGGAACAATCGAGGAGAGATCCTCAAGCTGCTTTATCCGATGGGCCACGTCATATTGAAATCCCGTTGCTACTAAGGCGCGGTTGAACTCAATCGGATCATTACAGCGAATTGGCTTGCCATTGAAGAAAGCGCCGCCACCTCGTACTGCCCACCATGTTGAATTGATGGTCGGTGCAGTTACGACGCCGATTAGCTGCCCTTCTTCATCCTTGGCACCAATCGAGACATTCCATCCGGGAAGGTCGTAGAGATAGTTGACCGTGCCATCAAGCGGATCTATTACCCACGTAATTCCCGAAGTACTTTTACGGTCCGCGCCTTCTTCGCCAATCAAGCCATCATCGGGGCGGGCGGCAAGAATCTCTTCGACAATAAATGCTTCTACCTTGATATCCATCTGAGTCACAACATCGATAGCAGTCGACTTAGTCTTGACCTCGAGTTCAGCCGGGCGGTCCATCAACATTGCCGCCGCCTCGCGACCAATTCGTTGGGCTAGCTCTAAAAGTTCGCCAGTCAATATTTGATCTCTGTTGTGGCTGCTCATAGCCATGATTCTACCTGCCTCATCAGTTATTCCCACCCCATCCGTTATCCTGCGCGTATGAGTGAGCTCCGTTTACAAGGCAAAAATAATGAAGGCACGCATATCACCTTGGTTGATAACGATGGCAGCGAATTCACCCTTCGAATCAGCGACACTCTGCGCGCAACAATCAATCAGCCACGCCTTGCATCTGTTCCATCTAGCGATGAAGAGACGACTGTCAGCGTTAAAGAGATTCAACGACGTCTGCGCGCTGGCGATGCTCCAGAGGTAATTGCACGTGAGGGCAATACAACGGTCGACAAAGTTGCTCGATTCTCTGGCCCGATCTTGCAAGAACGCGAATACATTCTTAATCAGGCACGTAGCGCCGGGCTTCGTAAAGACTCAACTCGTTTAGATATCTCATTCCTGGATGCAGTTATTGGAAAGCTTGTTCCTCGCGGTGTAGATGCAGATGATCTCTCTTGGAATACATGGCGTCTGCCTGATGCGACATGGCATATCGAACTTCACTACCCAAATCGCGATGGCAATGGAATTGCATCATGGAATTTTGATACCTCACGTCGGACCATCAATCCAACAGATGACAACGGTGCATGGTTGATTGGCGAAGAGGCTCCAGCACGCATCATCGAACCAGGTTTTGTCACCGCAGATATTTCCCATCCATCACGAGTTGAGACAATCGCACCGGTAGAACTACCTGGTGCAAGTTCACTCTTCTCCCCTGTTGCACCGGTGGAAGAGAAGCCAGAGACTCCACGTCTTGTTGCAATTCGCGATACGCCAACTGCTGCAGATGCAGAAGATGGCGTCACAGCTCGCGCGAAGATTCCATCATGGGATGAGATTATGTTTGGCTCAAAGGCGCCCGCACCATCAACTTCAGAAGAAGATTCAGAAGATAATTAATTTTTTGTTGCTGTAAGTAGCGGCACTGACGATTCGGTTTCGCTATCGCCACCGTGGTGACCAACCATTGCACCTTCTTTATCGGCTCGCTCGGGGTCAAGTAGGACTAAATTCCCTTGCGCAATTGCGATGATGTCACCAATACGCTCGGATGCATCGAGCGAAACAGCGCTGCCAAATAAGCCAGCATCGATTGCACTCTCGCGAGTAAAGAGCTTGACCTTCTCCCCCAGAACCTCACTCCATCGAGCAATCACATCGCCACGAGGTGCAAGGTCGGCATCTTGCGGAAGATAGAGATGGCGCATCCGAGGTTCTCCAGCAATCGTTGCGATATCTTCTAGGAGGTTGTTATCTACTCCCATCACAATCTTCTCTTCCACATTAATCATTCCGTGATCGGCTGTAATCCACAGTCGCACGCCTTTAGGTAACTTCTCCAACAGCTGCGCCACCATTGCATCAATATTTGAAAGTGCGGCAATCCACTTCTCTGAGCCCACTCCATCAGAGTGTCCAGCAGAGTCAAGATCATTGACATAGAGATAGACAAATGATGGTGACTTCTGAAGCGCTGCCACAGTTTCCCCAATCAAATCACTAGTGACATTGGCTCCACGATAATGTGCGCCACGAAATACGGCGCGAGTAAAACCGGTCTCTTCATATCTCTTAGCTGCAACATGCGTGACGGTAATTCCGCCCGCTGTTGCACGCTGAAAGAGAGTCGGTACTGGTTGCCAAATTTCTGGATCTACTCTTTCATCCCATTTGAGTGAATTGAGTACACGACCGCTGCTGCGTGGAACTCGAACGGTATAACCCATCATTCCGTGGGCGCCGGGCATAGATCCGGTAGTCAAAGTCGCCAAGCTAGTAGATGTCGTAGATGGAAAAGATGTTTCAATTCTATGAAGATTCTTCATTGCAGCGATTGTCGGTGCGTATTCGGCGTATTGCTCTAGTAAGTCAGCGCCAAAACCATCAATCAGAAAAAGAAGTTCACGACCCGTGGGACTTTCGCCACAACCAGCAAAATCCTGCGTATCTGCAAGATTAAACCCAGCAAATATGGAGGGCATAATCTGCGATAGGTGCACCTGCCAATCATCCCACGAGTATTGTTGGGCTCATGTCAGAGCAGAGATTTCATACATCGCCAGAGGTCGCCGAAGCCCTAAAGTCCGGAAAGCCAATCGTCGCCCTTGAGTCCACCATCATCAGCCATGGTTTGCCTCGCCCTTCAAACTTAACTGTCGCTCGTGAAGTAGAAGAGATTGTCCGCTCTCGTGGTGCGGTGCCAGCAACAATCGCACTGCTAGATGGTGTTGTACATATCGGCCTCACCGATGATCAGTTGGTGGATATTGCAAACCGCGATGACATCGCTAAAGCATCAAGTCGCGACCTAGCAATCGTGGCTGCATCAGGAAAATCTGCTGCAACAACTGTGGCAGCTACAGCTCACCTCGCAGTTCTCGCTGGTATTCATGTCTTTGCTACAGGTGGTCTCGGTGGAGTACACCGTGGGGCTAATGAAACTTTTGATGAATCTGCCGATCTGACTGCGCTCTCGCAGTTAGATATCACAATCGTCTGCGCCGGAGTGAAATCAATTCTCGATGTGGCGGCAACGCTCGAGCGTCTTGAGACCCTTGCCATTGGCGTCGTTGGCTACAAGACCACAAAGTTTCCTGGGTTCTATCTCACTGATTCTGGCTTCACGATTGAGCATCAAGTGGAGAGCGCCGAAGATATCGCTGCAATCATTTCTCAGCGCGGAGCACTAAAGACAAATAATGGTCTTGTTGTTGCAAACCCAGTTGAAAAAGAGATGGATCGCGTTCGACATGATGCAATTCTCAAGAGTGGCATGGAAGGCGCAGAGAAGGCCGGTATCCATGGAAAATATGTCACACCATTCTTGCTTGAACACTTCCACACAGCATCAGAAGGCGAGTCGCTGAAAGTAAATATCGACATCATTAAATCAAATTCAGCACTTGCTGCAGATATTGCAGTTGCGGCGCAGAAGAATAAATAATGACTGCAAAGGTGCTCTGCATCGGTGATGTGATGCTCGATGTCATCACCAAGATTTCAGTAATGCCCGATAAAATAAATTACGGAAGCGATACCCCTTCAACCATCTCTACCCATGGCGGTGGCGCTGCGGGCAATGTTGCATCATGGTTAACTCGCACGGATGCAGTTGCAACAATCGTGGCTCATGTCGGTGATGATGCAGCTGGCGCAGCTTTGGTCAGCGAATTTGATTCACTCGGTGTTCGTCACAAGAACTTGATGGTGGACAAGGGATCTTCTGGTGTTGTTGTAGTCTTGGTAGATCCCACTGGCGAGCGCACCATGTTTCCCGATAATGGCGCTAACTCAGGTTTACATCTCGGTGATTTACCTGAACTCGATGAATATGATGTTGTTTACCTCTCTGGGTATTCACCACTAGACCCACTCTCTCGCCCAGGTGTACTTGCGATGATTGCAAAGATAAAAGAGGCTGGATTACCGCTCTATTTCGATCCGGCATCGGTCGGTGGAATGATGGAGGTTCCACTCTCTGAAGTGAAGAGCTGGATTCAAATGATGGATGTCATCTTGCTCAACGAGGAAGAGGCGATCTACCTCACCGGGGAGACCGATCCATTAAAGGCGATTGAGATATTGCTTCAGGATTGCGAAACTGTTGTCATAAAGCGCGGTTCACAAGGCGCAATTGGAAAGAGCCGCGGTTCAATTCTGGTCTCAACCCCTGCTCAATCGACAGAAGTTGTCGATACAACTGGTGCCGGAGATTCATTTGCAGCAGGATTTATCGCTCATTACGCCCTAACAAAGAATATGCAGCATGGTCTTGAATCTGGAGCAGCCGTTGCTGCCAAATGTGTTGCAATCGTTGGGGCCCGTCCGCGTGTAGGTACCGTCATTTAGCCATTGCTCAGGGCAGAATACGCGCCATGGCAACTAAGAAGGCCGCTCCTGCAAAGGGAGCTAAGGCAAAAGCGACAGGTCCAAAGCCGGGAGAATTCCCAGGCAAGATCGTCGACATCGATGTCTCATCAGAGATGTCAGAGTCATTTCTTGAATACGCATACTCTGTTATCTATTCCCGTGCGCTTCCTGATGCGCGAGATGGACTAAAGCCGGTTCATCGCCGCATCTTGCACCAGATGGCAGATATGGGCCTTCGTCCAGATCGTGGTCACGTGAAGTCAGCCCGTGTTGTCGGTGAAGTTATGGGTAAGTTGCACCCACACGGTGACTCTGCAATTTACGATGCGCTTGTTCGCATGGCTCAATCATTTTCTATGCAGCTCCCATTAATCGATGGCCACGGAAACTTTGGCTCACTCGATGCCGGTCCAGCAGCGATGCGTTATACCGAAGCCCGCCTTGCAGCTGCTGCAATGACGATGGTTGCTGAGTCTGATGAAAACACAGTTGATTTTGGTCCAAACTATGACGGTCAATTGCAGGAACCACTTGTTCTCCCTGCAGCTTTTCCTAACCTGCTCGTTAACGGATCTTCCGGAATTGCAGTCGGTATGGCGACCAACATGGCTCCCCACAATTTGGGTGAAGTTATCGCCGCTACAAAATTCCTGATTGATAACCCAAAGGCGACTCTCGGCCAGTTAATGAAGCACATTCCTGGCCCTGATTTTCCTACAGGTGGCGAGCTCGTCGGCCTCGATGGAATTCGTGAAGCATATTCAACAGGTAAGGGATCCTTCAAGGTCCGTGCCACAGTTGAAATCAGCAAGGTGACTTCTCGCAAGATGGGAATCGTCATCAAGGAGCTTCCATTTAACGTCGGTCCTGAGAAGGTTGTTGAGCGTATTGCAGATCTTGCAAAGGCGAAGAAGATTCAAGGAATCTCAGATATCGTCGACCTCACCGATGGCCAGACAGGCACAAATGTAGTTATCGAATTAAAGAATGGTTTCGAACCAGAGGCAGTTCTAGAGCAGCTCTATAAGTTAACTCCGATGGAAGATGGCTTTGCTATCAACGCTGTCGCGCTAGTCAAGGGCCGCCCTCAGACTTTGGGTCTCAAAGAGCTCTTGCAGGTCTTTATTGAGCACCGTATTGAAGTTGTTCGCCGTCGTAGCGAATTCCGTAAAGCTAAGGCAGAAGATCGCCTCTCATTGGTCGATGGTTTGCTTAAGGCGATTATCGATATCGATAAGGTAATCAAGATTATTCGCGGTTCAGATGATGCATCTGCTGCAAAGGAAGCGCTCATTAAGGGCTTTAAGCTCAATGAAGAGCAAGCAACCTACATTCTTGATATGCCACTTCGCCGTCTGACCAAGATGAGCAAACTCGAACTTGAGACCGAATCAAAGGAACTCAAGGCAACAATCGCTGCCTTGACCACACTTTTGAAGTCAGAAGAGGCGATGCGTAAGCAGGTTTCTGATGAATTAACTGCAGTTTCGAAGGCGTATGCGGTACCGCGTCGCACTCGTCTTGCAAGTGCGTAAACTGCACCAGTGATTTCAACCTCTGCCCTCGAACTCCGCGCCGGCGCACGACTGCTGGTCAGTGGCGTCAATATTCGCGTCAATAGCGGTGATCGTGTGGGCTTCGTTGGTCGTAACGGTGCCGGTAAATCAACTCTTGCCAAAGTACTTGCTGGCGAAACTCTTCCTGCGGGTGGTGGCGTTCAGCGCACTGGAAAGATTGGTTATCTCCCCCAGGATCCTCGCACTGGTGAAGATCAAGGAACAGCGCTAGATCGCATTCTCTCTGCTCGTGGTCTTGATGAAATTGCGAAGCGCATGACTGCAGTTGAACTTGAGTTATCAACTACCGAAGGTGCAGAACTCGAGAAGGCACTTGAGCGCTACACCCGTGTTGACGCCGAATTCAATGCAGCAGGCGGATACGCTGCAACATCTGAGGCAGAGGCAATTGCTTCTTCGCTCGGTGTCTCAGAAGATGTGTTCCATAATGAGATTGCAACTCTTTCTGGCGGTCAGCGCCGTCGTATCGAACTTGCTCGCATCTTGTTCTCTGGCGCTGAAACTTTGCTGCTCGATGAGCCCACCAACCACTTGGATGCGGATTCGATTATCTGGCTCCGCCAATACTTAACTAATTATTCAGGCGGACTTGTCATCATCTCTCACGATGTGAATTTGATTGAGACTGTCGTCAACAAAGTCTTCTACATCGATGCCAACCGTAACGTCATTGATGTTTACAACATGGGCTGGAAGCAATACCTCTTGCAGCGCGAGGCAGATGAGCACCGCCGTAAGAAAGAGCGTGCCAATGCTGAAAAGCGTGCGGAGATTCTGCAGAAGCAGGGCGAGAAGATGCGCGCGAAGGCATCCAAGGCAACTGCTGCGCAAGGTATGTTGCGTCGCGCAGAGAAGCTTCGTTCATCTCTTGAAGATGTTCGCGTCTCAGATAAGGTTGCAAAGCTTCGCTTCCCTACCCCTGCTCCATGTGGCAAGACTCCCCTATCTGGTGAAGAGCTCTCTAAGAACTATGGATCACTTGAAATCTTTACGGATGTTTCATGTGTGATCGATAAAGGTTCTCGTGTTGTAATCCTCGGCCTCAACGGTGCCGGTAAGACAACTTTGCTTCGTATCTTGGCTGGCGAACTTGAATCAGATACCGGCAAGGTAGAACATGGCCACGGCTTGAAGATTGGCTATTACGCCCAGGAGCATGAGTCACTTGATTTTGAACGCACCATCCTCGAGAACATGATGTCTGCAACTGCTGATATCCGTGAACCAGAAGCACGTAATGTGTTGGGTTCATTCCTCTTTGCTGGTGATGATGTTCATAAGCCAGTAAAGGTTCTCTCTGGTGGTGAGCGAACACGTCTAGCTCTAGCAACAATCGTGGTCTCAGGCGCCAATGTTCTCTTGCTCGATGAGCCAACAAATAACCTTGATCCAGCATCGCGCGAAGAGATTCTCGCAGCGCTAAGTGAATACCAGGGCTCTGTTGTGATGGTCTCTCACGATGAGGGCGCAGTGCAGGCCCTTAAGCCAGAACGTGTGATCTTGTTGCCTGATGGCGATGAAGATATCTGGAAAGACGATTACTTCGATCTTGTTTCTATCGATTAATTTCTCATAAAAAAAGCCCCACCGATTCGGTGGGGCTTTTTCTATTCTTAATCCTTAAGCGTCGATTGAATCGCGATCAATCTCGGCGTTAGCGATAAATTCCTTGCGTGGTGCAACGTCAGAACCCATGAGGAGTTCAAACATCGCCTCAGCTGCTGCTGCATCAGTGACAGTAATGCGGCGGAGTGTGCGTACATCAGGATCCATTGTGGTTTCACGGAGCTGATCTGCATCCATCTCACCGAGACCCTTATAGCGCTGAATTGGTTCTTTCCAACGCTTGCCATTCTTTGATAAATCAGCAGTTACCTTCTTCATCTCATCATCTGAGTATGTATAGATGTAATTACCCTTCTTGCCGCCGCCGCCCATGACTTCAATACGGTGAAGTGGTGGGATTGCAGCGAAGACTCGACCTGAATCAATAAGTGGGCGCATGTAGCGATACATCAGAGTAAGAAGGAGACAGCGGATATGCGCACCATCAACGTCAGCATCTGACATCAAGATGACGCGGCCATAGCGGGCATCATCGAGTTCGAATGACTTGCCAGAACCGGCACCGATAACCTGAATGATTGATCCGCACTCTTTATCATCGAGCATCTGTGAAAGTGATGCCTTCTGAACGTTAAGGATTTTGCCTCGAATCGGCAAGATTGCCTGGAACTCAGAGTTACGAGCTGCCTTAGTCGTGCCAAGCGCAGAGTCTCCCTCAACGATAAAGAGTTCGGTACGGGTAACATCTTCAGAGCGACAATCCGAGAGTTTGGTCGGCAAGCTTGAAGATTCGAGCGCATTCTTTCGGCGCTGAATATCTTTATGAGCACGCGCACTAATACGAGTGCGTGATGCTGCTGCAACCTTCTCCATAATCAACTTGCCGTTGGCCTTATCAATGCGGCGAGTAGTAGCGAAGAATTCCTTCAACTTATCGGCCACAACTTGGCTAACAATCTTTGTTGCCGCAGCTGTTCCGAGAACTTCCTTGGTCTGGCCTTCGAACTGTGGCTCTGACATACGGACAGTTACGACCGCTGTAATGCCTTCCATGACGTCATCTTTTATGACATCAGCCTCGTTCTTCTTCAAGAACCCGGCGCTACGCATCGCCTCGTTAAATGACTTGGTGATTGCGCGATCAAAGCCTTGTAGGTGAGTTCCACCCTTAGGTGTTGCAATAATGTTTACGAAAGAGCGAATGGTGGAATCAAAACCATCGCCCCACTTCATTGCGATATCAACTTCCATATCGCGCTCAACCTCAGTTGAAACCATATGTCCCTTGTCATCGAGAACCGGGACAGTCTCTTGGTAGTGGCCTGTGCCGTAGATGCGAATAACGTCGCCTACTGGCTGATCAGGCTGCAAGAAATCACAGTATTCGGAGATTCCGCCTTTGTGATAGAAAGTCTGTGTTGTCTTCTCTTTTGAACGATTATCATTAACGGTAAGTGAGAGACCTGGAACTAAGAACGAAGTCTGACGGGCACGTGCGTAGATATCTTCGATATCTAGCGATGCATCCTTGAGGAAGATCTGGCGGTCTGACCACCACTTCACACGTGTGCCAGTAACCTTTGAAGAAATCTTTCCAATTACACGAAGTCCTGATTGCTCGGTAAATGTTGCCTTTGGACCGTCACCATCGAAGATGCCTGGAGTTCCACGCTTAAATGACATCCAATAAATCTTGCCATTGCGATCGACCTCAACATCAAGACGCTCAGCGAGTGCGTTAACTACTGATGCACCTACACCGTGAAGTCCGCCTGAAGCTGCGTAAGAACCGCCACCGAACTTTCCACCTGCGTGAAGTTTTGTAAGAACAACCTCAACACCCGTTAAACCTGTCTTTGGTTCTTTATCTACTGGAATTCCACGACCATCATCATGAACTTCAACCGAGCCATCGGCTTCAAGGTTGATCTCAATCTTCTTACAGTGCCCAGCTAGGGATTCATCAACTGCGTTATCGATGATCTCCCAGAGGCAGTGCATCAGACCGCGTGAATCTGTAGAGCCGATATACATACCTGGGCGCTTACGGACAGCATCGAGACCCTCAAGGACGGCGAGGTCCTTTGCGGTATAGCTATCTTTGGAGCCGGCTTCAGTTACAGGAGCGTCAAAATTCAACTCATCATTGGCAGTCACGGTGGCAAAGATTAGCCAGCGAATGCTTCGCAACAAGGTAAGCGCGCCGTGGCGGTCTCATATAGTGATAGAGGTCGCTAAATACATGGAATTTTAAGGATATTTAGCGCGCGGGGAATAAAAGTTACTGGCATGATGTTCCAATGTCAGAGGGTGCATCTACCCTCTGATTGTTTATATAGGACTACGAACGGAGAGCGCGATGACCGAGCAAGTACTACTCGAATCCACACCCCTCAATGCCCTCGACCGCTGTGATCGCTGCGGCGCACAGGCATATGTCCGTGCCGTGCTGGCAACTGGTGGCGAGCTCATGTTCTGCGCCCACCATGGCAAGGAGTACGCCGAGAAGTTGGCTGCTATCGCCGTGAAGATCCAAGACGAGACAGAGCGCTTGGTCGAAACTAAGTAAATAACTTTTTTAAGAAGCCGCTCATGTTGGGAAGTATTATCTCCCACATGAGCGGCTTCTTTCATTCACGGAGAATTCGCCCCTTCCTTGCCTTCATACTCCTTATCTCCACCTTCCAAGTTATTTCATTATCAGTGCCAACAGAATCAGAGGCATCTGCGGCTGGATGGCAAATTCAAATGCACACTGCCAGCAGGAAGGAAACTTACTCAACGTGGTCAACATCGGCACGTTTAAATAGGTTTGCAAGCCCGGGAACAACTAGTTTTCCATCTGCAACAGCCGCTTCTACTGGGGCAAGTGCTCGAACAGCATTTGGAGCAGGCGAAGGGGTGTACAACGCTTTCTTTAATCAAACTGGGATTACCAAGGTCGCATTTGTGGATGGTTCTAGTTCATCCCTAGATCCCACCGCTCACACAAACTATCTAATCTTCAACTTAGTAGAAAGCACTGGAAACGAAAGCTTCTACGCAATCCTCAAACGCATCGATAACTATCTCGCTACCTCTGCGCAAATTCAGAATAATGACACTGTCTTCGGAACAGCGAGCGTTCTCAACATAACCGCAGGAACGAATGGTTACTCCGGCACTCTCGCATCATCGGGAGGCGCCGGATTTAAAACGAATTCAAATGTAACTCCCACTAAATTTGCAGTGTGGGGTCTCAATCGAGATTCTGATAATGA
>JBFYOW010000019.1:0-17652 GCA_041303595.1 Actinomycetes bacterium | reverse complement strand
TGACGAGATGATTGCGTATTACGCAGAGCTTGTAAGTGCATACCCAATCGTTTCAATCGAAGATCCATTGAACGAAGAAGATTGGGCTGGCTGGAAGTCTATGACAGCTTCACTTGGTTCAAAGATTCAGATTGTGGGAGATGATTTATTTGTCACCAACCCAACTCGCCTGGCGAAGGGAATTGAGACTGACACAGCGAACGCGCTTCTCGTTAAGGTTAATCAGATTGGTACTTTGACTGAGACTCTCGATGCCGTAGATCTCGCACACCGCGCTAACTACCGCAGCATGATGTCTCACCGCTCAGGTGAAACTGAAGACACCACAATCGCCGATCTTGCAGTTGCTACCAACTGTGGCCAGATTAAGACCGGCGCACCTTCACGTACAGAGCGCGTTGCCAAGTACAACCAACTTCTTCGCATTGAAGAGGAACTCTCAGATGGCGCTGTTTATGCAGGCCGCCAGGCGTTCCCACGTTTCAAGGCGTAAGGAAAAGTAATTCAAATGGTCCGTCGATCATCTGGTGGCGCAAGGAGAAAGGGTTACCGTTCGCGTAACTTGAACTTCAACCGCCACCAGGGATCGGGTCGGACCTTTGCTATTGCAGCAATCTTCTTTATCCTCGCACTCTTCTTGGCACCGCCGATTAAAAATTACTTCACACAACGTGCTCAGATCAGCGCACTGCAAGCGCAGCTCTCCAGTGATTATGCAGCTCTCGAAGCGGCCGAGAAAGAACTTACTCTTTGGCAAGATCCTAATTACATTAAATCTCAGGCACGCGAACGTCTTCACTTCGTTCTTCCTGGAGAACGTCAATACATAGTTACCGGTACCGACGGATCTGAAGATGCTACTGATACTGAAGTAAAAGTTGTAAAAAATCTTCCCGAAGGTCAGCCTTGGTATACCCGAATGATTGCCTCTATTACCGAATCTGGTAAGCAGTGAGCGACCGTACGCCAACGCAAGCAGATTTAGATGTTATCGAGCGACAACTAGGTCGCACCCCACGCGATGTGCATGCAATTTCATATCGTTGCCCATGCGGTAATCCAGCAGTTGTTGAGACACCACCACGTTTAAGCAATGGCGAACCTTTTCCAACTTTCTATTACGCAACATGTCCGCGATTGACCGCTGCAATTTCTACATTGGAAACAACGGGGTTGATGGGCGAGATGAATGAACGACTTGCAACAGATCCTGTTCTATCTGGTGAATATGCAGCGGCCCACGATGATTACATCGCCTCACGAAGCGCACTTGGAATAGTTGTACCAGAGGTCGAAAATATTTCTGCTGGCGGAATGCCCGATCGCGTAAAGTGCCTGCACTCTCTTGTCGCGCATTCCTTATCTGCAGGCGAAGGCGTCAATCCACTGGGAGATGAAGCGCTAGCGAAGTTGCCTGAGTGGTGGAAGAGCAATCCATGCGAGTAGCAGCTATTGATTGTGGCACTAATTCCATCCGTCTATTGATTGCAGATATCGATGGTGAGAACTTTCGTGAGATTACCCGCGAGATGGAAGTTGTCCGCCTTGGCCAAGGAGTCGATAAAACTGGAGCATTTCACCCTGATGCAATCCATCGCACGTTGGCAGCAGTTGATAAGTATGCGGCCGAAATCAGAAAGCGCGGAGTAGAGAAGATTCGTTTCTGCGCCACAAGTGCCACTCGTGATGCAACCAACCGTGCGCTCTTTGTCGATGGCGTGAAAGAGCGCCTCGGAATCGAGCCTGAAGTCATTGCCGGTGAAGTTGAGGCAGCTTTGTCATTTATTGGTGCCACAAAAGATTTTGATAAGAGCCAAGGCCCTTTTCTGGTAATCGATATCGGTGGCGGTTCAACAGAATTTGTTTTCGGCACAGATAAAGTCGAAGCCGCGCGCAGTATGAATATTGGTTGTGTTCGCATGTCCGAGCGTCACTTCACCGGAGATCAACCAGATCCAGGCCAGATTGCCTCTGCGATAGAAGATATCGATGAAGCTATTCGCCAAGCAGCAAAGAACGTTCCGATTACTCAGGCAAAGACGGTGATAATGGTTGCCGGAACTGCAACAACAGTTGCTGCGGCTGCGCTAGATCTTCCTGCATATGATCGCTATGCAATTCATTTATCTCGTATCAGCGCCGAGCGCGCACATCAGATTTCAACAGAGTTACTTCGTGAGACACGTGAGCAACGTGCAGCACATGGTTATATGCATCCAGGCCGTGTTGATGTGATTGGTGCAGGATCTTTAGTTCTTGACCGCATCATGATGGCATCCGGTGCGACCGAGTTTGTTGCATCCGAATCAGATATTCTCGATGGAATGGCTTGGTCACTTGTATAAGAAGTTAGAACTTCTCGATCAGGCAATCGTAAAATGCCACCAATGCCCACGTCTGGTTGAGTGGCGTGAAGAAGTTGCAATAACAAAACGCAAGTCTTATCAAAATGAAAAATATTGGGGTAAACCAGTTCCCGGCTTCGGTCCAAGCGATGCGCGAGTAGTGATTCTCGGACTTGCTCCTGGTGCTCATGGTGCCAACCGAACGGGACGAGTATTTACCGGGGATTCATCTGGTGATTGGCTCTATCGCGCCCTATATAAGGCAGGCCTTGCAAAGATTCCTACAAGCACATCAGCCAATGATGGACAAGAACTCATTGATACTCGGATTCTCTGCGCGGTGCGTTGCGCGCCTCCAGATAACAAACCATCGACGGAAGAGAAAGCAACCTGCGCACCATTCTTTACCAATGAGATTGAGCTCCTGCTTCCAACAGCCCGATCCTTTGTTGCACTTGGAAAACTTGCATGGGATTCAATTGCGGTGACCATCAAAGAGCTTGGCTGCAACATCCCATCACCTCGACCAAAGTTTGGCCACGGGGAGTCGTTTACATTTGTCGCAGCAGATGGCGTAAAGCGCAAAGTTATTGGCTCTTATCACCCAAGTCAGCAGAATACATTTACCGGCAAACTCACCGAGAAGATGCTCGACCAAGTTATTAAGCAGGCGGTAAAGAGTTAATTGGCGCCAATTTGCGCAAGAGGTAGAATTTCCAACCTAGTAAGGGAGCCAATCGCATGCGTAAAGCTGTTGCAGCCGTGCTCTCTCTGCTCTCACTCTCCCTCTTGGTGCCGGCTACACCCGCATCCGCTGCAGATGGTCCCGCTTTACTGACTGCGTGCGTCAATGCAATCAATGACCCCCTCTACACTCGTGCGACTTTGCCGGGACTTATGAATTTAGCAAATACCGCTACTCTCGAAACTCTCATTACCAACGGAACGATCGTGGTCTGGGTGGCAAACGGTGCGGGAGAGATTGCTGGCACATCAGGCTCAAATGGAAATGGTCGAGATATCTTCTGTGGAGATAGCAACGACAACACAATTCAAACCATGGACTCAGACTCAAGTTCTCGAGATTACTTCTTTGGCGGAGCTGGAAATGACTCAGTCACAGGAAGTTCCTGGGCTTCGACATTCTATGGCGGTCCTGGAAATGACTATGCATTTAAGTTGGATGAGGGTTCAATTTTCTATGGCGGACCAGGCACTGACACCGCTGGAACAATTGTGCCTGGCTCATCTTTAATCCAAGAAGATCCGGATACAACAGCTCCAACTTTTACTTCTGCGGGTTCGTTCAACTCTCCGGAGAATGTCACTTTTGTTACAAATGTTGTTGTCAACGAATCAGCCACACTCACAATTTCAGCTGGCGATGATCAATCTAAGTTTTCTCTGCTTCGAATCGGTGAGACTTATTCAGCGCTCTCATTTGTCACGGCGCCTAATTTTGAAGTGCCGACAGATAATGGCGTAAATAACACCTACGCATTGACTGTGCGAGCAGTTGACGGTTCGGCAAATGCAAGCACGCAAAACATTCTTGTGAACGTAACCGATGTGAATGAGAACTCGACTTTCTTGGGATTTACATTATCTGGCACTGCGATTTACAGATCAAGCATCCAGGTTTCGGCAACAATCAATATTGCAGCGAGAGTTTCATTTAAAGTTGACGGCAAGCGGATCCCAGGATGCATCTCAGTAGCGACTGCTTCTAGTTCGCCATTCATTGCTACCTGCAATTGGCGACCATCCCGTCGTGGCTCGCTCGCACTTACTGCCACTGCGACCCCGATCGATAGTGGCTATGCAGGCTCATCGGCCACTCCACTCAGAGTTGTGGTTTCCACTCGCTCCACCAAACGCTGAAGCTAAGTAAATTCTCAATTAATCTCTAGAGTTTCACCCCCTACTTCACCCCTTTTTCTTAAGTGAGGTTGGAAGTACTTATTTAAAATTTATCCATAACTTCCCCAAGTGAACGGATAAACCGTGATTTTTAACGCACAAAACAACCCTGCTTCAATTCAGCGCCGCATCTCTCGTGCCTTGGTTGCCACGCTCACAGTTGGATTCTTGCAGTTTGGTATTGCGCCAACTTTTGCCGCAGATCCTGTTCAGCCAACACCATCTGTTGATTTGGCCATCGGTAATACAACGGGCAGTTATACAGATGGACGAGTTGCTCGAGTTACTACCTATAGTGATTCAACAACAGTGAACATCACTGAGACAAAAATTACCGTTGAAGCTTTCAAAACAACATATGTTGATTCAACTTGGACTACTCCTCAGGTCACATATCCAATGGGCTCAACTTTGATGGGTGCCTCAATGTGGGGTGACAGTTATTTGAGCGATCAGTTCTATTCTAGAAATGGATTTGCATATCCAAATGTAAAGGATTCTTGGGGCGCGTTATTTGCGTATAGCCCAATTAAGGCCGCAAACTTTGTGGATACCGCAACTGGAACGGTAGAGACCCCAACGCCAACTAATAACAATTCTGTAGATGCGTTGAATGATAGAAATCATGAAGTTTGTGTAGGTCAGCTGCCAACAGCCGTTGGTTCTCAAGCAATTTGCCAAGGTCTCGGAAGAATCACCTTCAACTTCTCCCGTCCGGTTACGAATGCAATTTTGAATGTTGCTGATTTAGGTGGAAGTGGTTGGTATAACGACACGCGCAACGATAATAGTACCCAGACTCGAGTAGCTGTCTCTGCGCGCCTAAAGGTAGATAGCTCGTTGAATCCAACAGTAACCGGAACAAGGAAGCTCACCAGCAATCAAATTCTCAAGTTAGATACGGCAACTAACATTATTGAAAATCCAATTCAAGGAATTCCAGATCCTTCATGGGGTGAGCCTTATGCATACGGAAGCATTCTTGTAGAAGGCACCTACTCTTCAATCACCCTCGATGTCAGCATGTCAGTATTTTGGTCTGTTCAGTACCAATCGACACCAATTGAAACCGCCGCACAATATGCGACAGATTACTTTGGACTTAGCTGGTCGCTTCAATCTCTGGTGATCTTGCCACATACCTACAACATGGGAACCACCAACGTTCTCTCTTCAGGTAATGCCGGTACGGGCGCTGTGAAGTCAGCAAATGCTTCATTTTCACAGGCTTCATCTACCTCTCACGGAACCATCACGAATTTTGATACTGCCACCGGAACTTACACATACACCCCAAATGTGGGCTTCGCTGGCACAGATACATTCTTAGTAAATCTCTGCGCACCATCTCCTAGTGGTCCATTCTGTGTTCAAGGACAGGAGACAATCAATGTAACCAAACCAATAGCCACTCATGAAACTAAGACAGCTTTGGTAAACGTCCCGATTGTCTTTACAAAATTGGCTGGAAGCGGAACAACGCTTGCCTCACCAGGCTCATTTGGAAATCTAGTGCTTTCCGGTGCTGGCTCTCCATGTCTAGTCGATCCAGCAAACTCCAATTGCGTCACAACACCGATTACAGTCACTGAAGGAGTCTTCTCTTTAGACACTCAAACAAGCGTGGTCACTTTCACGCCAAATAATAATTACGAGGGAACGGCTACAACGCTCACATACATGGTGACAGATAACTATGGAGATACCGCGACAGCGACGTTGACACCTATTTATTCAAATACACCGCCACCTGCACCAGAACCAGTAGCTCCTGCTACGCCGATTGTGATTTTACCGCCGTCAGCTGCACCGATTGAAAAGACTGTGCTTAATCCTGTTACAGCGGTGATGCCAATTAAAACGACTTTAGGGTCGGCAGCAATTGATACAACAAGATCGGTAATTATCGACCCAGCAACAAAGAATGAAGCTCTAACTGTGGCTATTGCAGATCAAGGAACATACTCAATTGATCGCATAGCAAGCACAATTAATTTCAAAGCGATCCCAGCTTTTTCGGGAACAGCAACTCCCATCACATACAAGGTTTACGATGCAAATGGGCTCAGTGCCACATCAACTGCAACTCCAACAATCATTGCACCACCGACGGCGACACCTGATGCAGTGAAGATTCCTGTAAACACAATTGGAAATCTTGTTATCTCTCCCAAGGCAGGCAACCTTGCAACTATCGATGCAACCCAAAGCTGTCTCGTTGATAGCACCCTCAATCAATGTCTTGCTAACTACTTTGTTCCAGGACAAGGCCGCTGGGAGCTAGATCGCCTGACAAATAAGGTTTCATTCACACCTGAAAAAGATTATTCAGGTGGAGTGACACAATTAAAATATAGAATCTTCGATAACTATGGACAGATCGCAGAATCGACCCTTGACGTAACAATTGAAGCTGCACCTGTTGTTGCGCCGATTACGCCGACCAAATCGGAAGAGTCAATCGTTCCTGCAGCAAAGAAACCCGCATCTCTTACCTGGCCAGTAAAGCGCACATGCCAGTTCCACCAGATCACTGTGCGGCTTAAGAGCCAGACGATGGAGCTCTGTGATCCAGCAACTGGTACTGCATATGCCATGAAGGTCTGTACTGGTAAAGATCTAACACCGACCTACACCGGATGGTTCAAACCAAATTCATTCGTACCGGGCTTCATGAACGGTAAGGGAAACCAGAAGATGTATTACTCGGTCTTCTTCTTTAAGCGAATCGCCATCCATGGCTCAACCAATGTCCTCGATGGCAAATGTTCCCGCGGCTGCGTTCGAGTGCCTATGGAGCTAGCCAAGAAGGTTTATGCCTTTGCAAAGGTCCCGCACACACAGATCTTTGTGAAGCAATAAGCACGTGTCTCTGCCTAGTAGACTACGCGGGCATTGGCCCCCATAGTCCAATGGCAGAGACAGAGGACTTAAAATCCTTCCAGTGTCGGTTCGAGTCCGACTGGGGGCACAATTCGGTGCTCAAATCGTGGTTGTTAAAACTGTGACCCTGAACTACCGTTTCCCCTATGTCATTTGCAAACATTGAAAGAGGCGACAGCTCGAGCAATCGCACTCTCTGGGCCAAGTTCATTCCGGTTGCTCTAGTTGCGGCAATCACGGTTTTTGGCAGCACTTTGGCAGCCAATATCAACCTTGGTTCTGGAAGTTCACTTGAGTTCGGGCAGGGCATTCAATTAACAACCGCCTGCTCTGGAAACACTCCTCTTAAGATCACGCCACAGGCGAAATTTGTGAATGCTCAAGGCGGCGGTGATTTCTACTTTAAATCAGTGACAGTCTCAGACATTCCGCTCGGCTGCCAAGGCTCTGACTTTATTTTGAATGCTTATGGCGAAACAAGCGCTGTTGCGCTTTCAATCTTTGATGTAAGCGCAAAGGGCGCAATTGTTTATCACAGCTCCAATGGACCACAAGTTGGTGCTGGCATGCTGGGTATGACGGTTTCAGGAGGCTCTGACAGCTTTACAGTTTCATTTACAAACCCAGTTGCTCTGGCAAATACTGTTTACAGAATCACGATTCAATCTGGCACTCATGCAACTACATCATCTGAAATTTGTGGAAGCAATGGCTTGCGTGCATCAGGCGGCGCATGTCGTGTCGGTGATACCGGTTCAGGTGGCGGAACAATCTTCTATGTCTCAACAAACGCCTTCACTGCAGCCGGCTCTGCATGTAATACCAATTGCTATTACTTAGAATTTGCACCAAAGGGTTGGGCATCCCTCGCTGATTATCCAAATAACATTACGTACAACGGACAGATCTTTTCGGCGAGAAGTGATGCCAATGAAGATCCGATGTTGGTATGGACGGATGGCAACTTCGCTAATAGCGCTCGAAGCACGGTGGCAGTCGGAACGGCGATTGGCACTGGCTTTAGCAATACCCAGCAAATTAAGAACAACACCACACTAGGGCTTCATGATGCGCGATTCGCCTTTATTGCAGCCCTGGCATACGTCGGAAATAGCGGAACTTCGACCGTTGGTCAGTGGCATTTACCTTCGCTACTAGAGCTTAATGAAATGTGTAAGTTTGTTCGCGGACAAACTAGCGATCTCGGAGACACGAATATTGAGTGCTCCAAGACAGGCACGACGCTGGATTCTTCTTACGGATTTAGCATTAATGCGCTCTACATGTCCTCAACATATGGCCTACAAGCAGATGGTCAGGTAGACGGATACTTCTTGGATACCAATGCCAATCCAATGCGAAATCTTTACTATGCGAACTATGGAAATAAGTTCCGACCAGTAAGAGTTTCTTAACATTAACCTTTGCAGGGGGATCAACTGCCGCCGGCAAATGGCGTAACTTCTTTACAGATCAGGTTATTGATGGAGGGCGATGGGCGAGCGAGATACATGGCTTTACCTCGCTACCTCTTTACGTGCGCGAAGGCGGAAGGCGGAAGGCTCTAAATCCCATAGAAAAGACTGTGGATTTCGCCTAGAAAGCCGCTTCAGGTAGGGAATATCTTCGCTTTGCCGTATGTTTTATCTGCTGCGGGGAGGCGTTTCCCGCACTTAAAAGGAGAGATTAATGCGCAGTTCTAACCCAGTCCTAGCCGGCCGCGGTTTCGCTCGTATCAACCCAGATGTACTTGATCGCACCGGTGCACCTACTCAAGATCTCAACACTCTTGAATCCCGTCCATCTTCTGCACCAATGTCTATCGATGATGTCATCATCAAGACTGCAGGCTTATTCGCTGTTCTCGTAACAGTTGGAGCACTTGCATGGCGTGCAAATAATCCAGCTCTGGCTCTCGTCGGAGTTGTTGGCGGCTTGATTCTTGCCCTTGTTAATTCTTTTTCTAAGAAGGTACGCCCAGCACTTGTTATTGCATATGCGGTAGCGCAGGGACTTGCACTCGGAACAATTAGCAAGATCTACGAAAGCGCCTATAGCGGAATTGTTGGACAGGCAGTTGTTGCAACAGCATGTGCATTCGCTGGTGTTCTCGTTGCATACAAGAGCGGCAAGATTCGTGTCACACCAAAGTTCACACGTGTCTTGATGGGTTCACTCATCGGTTACTTTGTCTTTGGTATCGCAACTCTCTTTATTGGTTTCCCATCAGGTGGCCTCGGCACACTCATTGCTGTAGGTGGTGTAGTTCTCGCTTCACTCTTTATCGTGATGGATCTTGATCAGATTGAAAAGGCAGTGGCAGCAAAGGTTCCAGCTGAAGAGTCATGGCGTATGGCCTTTGGCTTGATGGTCACACTTGTATGGCTCTACCTCGAAGTATTGCGTTTAATCTCAATCCTTCGTAGCGAGGATTAATCCTTACTCATTAGTAGAACCGCCCTGGGTGCTAAAGCGCTCAGGGCGGTTCTATTTTTAGCGATTTCGCCCTGAGTTCTCACTGCCCGAGGGGTAGCCTTTCCCAATGAGAGTTGCTGTTCCTAAAGAAACCAGAAGTGGTGAAAAGCGCGTAGCGCTAGTGCCGGATGTCGTTAGCAAGTTAACAAAACTTGGATACGAAGTCCATGTCGAAAGTGGTGCCGGCGTTGATTCGCAGGCAGCCGATTCGCTCTATCAGGCAGCAGGAGCATCTATCGTCAATGGGGATGTCCTGACGGGTGCCGATGTAATTCTCTCTGTTCAGCCCCTTACTCCGAGCCAGATGGGTAAGTTAAAGAAGGGCGCAGTAACAATCTCTTTCCTTTCACCGACAACAGCGGCAGATTCAGTAGATGCAGCCGCCGCCGCAGGTGTAACCGCTTTCTCGCTTGAACTCGTTCCTCGCATCTCGCGTGCGCAATCAATGGATGCGCTCTCATCACAGGCTCTCTGTGCTGGTTACCGCGCAGCGCTCGTGGGAGCAGAACTTTCGCCACGTTTCTTCCCACTATTGATGACAGCAGCAGGAACAGTGACACCGGCGCAGGTATTGGTTCTTGGTGCAGGAGTTGCGGGTCTGCAGGCGATTGCAACTGCACGACGTCTAGGAGCAGTTGTATCTGCCTACGATGTTCGCCCAGCGTCTGCCGATGAAGTTCGATCCATGGGTGCAACCTTTATCCAGCTTGAACTTGAAGCACTTGAAGGCGCTGGCGGATATGCCCGTGAGATGACAGAAGAGCGCGCGGCAAAACAGCGCGAACTCTTAACTCCTTACATTGCAAAATCACATGTAGTTATTACAACCGCTGCCGTTCCAGGTCGCACTGCGCCGCAATTGATGACTAAGGCGATGGTCGATTCGATGGAGTCAGGAACAATCATCGTTGATCTTGCAGCCGAGAGCGGCGGCAACGTTGAAGGTTCAAAGCCAGGTGAAATTGTTGAGACAGCTGGGGGAGTAAGAATTTGGGGCGGCAAAGATGTGCCAAGCCAACTCGCCTTCCATGCCTCAAGTTTGTACGCTCGAAATGTTGTCAATTTGCTTACTCTCATGACTCAAGGCGCAGTACCTGCCCGGGATGATAAGCCAGCTGTTGAGCTTGCTCTCCATATTAACTTTGACGACGAAATCATCAATGGAGCGGCCGTGACCCACGGTGGCGCTCGCCGAACACCTATTGAAAAGGCGGCAAAGTAATGGAAGCAACCGCAGTAATTTCGATAACGGTTCTCGCCGTCTTTGTGGGCTTTGAAGTCGTCTCCAAAGTCTCCTCGACCCTGCATACTCCTTTGATGTCTGGCGCAAATGCGATTCACGGAGTGATCTTGGTTGGTGCAATCATTGTTGCGGATGCAGCAAAAACCAATCTAGAACTTGGCTTAGCGGTTGCAGCAATCATTCTTTCAACCATCAACGTGGTTGGTGGATTCGTAGTAACGGATCGCATGCTTGAAATGTTCAAGCCCAAGAAGGGCGGTGAGCAGAAATGAAAGATTTCATATTTAATCTCATTGGACTTTCCGCCGGTGTCCTCTTCATCTTGGCTCTTAAGGGTTTATCTCACCCAAGGACGGCACGTCGAGGAAATCTCCTTGGCGCTCTCGGTGCAACTATTGCAATCGTTCTTGTCTTTTTTCAACTCGAAGAGATTGAAAATCTTTGGTGGATTCTCGGTGCCATTGCATTTGGTTTAGCAGTCGGTGTACCTGCAGCTCGTAAGGTACAGATGACCAATATGCCTCAGCTTGTCGCGCTCTTTAACGGCGTTGGTGGTGGCGCAGCTGCTCTCGTTGCAATTGTTGAATATCTCAAACTTGGCGCAGAGATGAGTCTGGCCTTTCTCATCTTTACCGTCTTTACCGTAATTGTTGGCTGTGTATCTTTCAGCGGTTCCATCGTTACCTTCCTGAAGTTGCAGGAGTTGATGACAACTCGCCCAGTGGTATTCCCTGGTGGCCGTTTTCTTATTGCCGCGAACGTTCTTGCCTTTCTCGGCGTATCCGTATGGGTAGTTCAGGATCCTGCCACTAGCCCGCTCTTGATTTTGGCTGCGCTATCGCTCCTCTTTGGCGTGCTCTTCGTGCTGCCAGTTGGCGGCGCAGATGTTCCAATCGTGATCTCGCTACTCAATGCATTCACTGGACTTACCGTGGCTGCAAGCGGTTATGTTCTTGATTCAACTCTCCTCATCATCGCTGGAACGCTCGTTGGAGCTTCCGGAACAATCTTGACCCGTTTGATGGCAGAGGCGATGGGTCGCTCACTCTTTGGAACACTCTTTGGTGCATTTACTGCAAAGCCACAAGATGTCGCTGCTGCAGGCGAAGAGCGTCCAGTGAAATCTGGATCACCAGAAGATGTAGCGATCTTGCTCAACTATGCCCGTCGGGTAGTGATTGTGCCTGGCTTTGGTTTGGCAGTTGCACAAGCTCAGCACACCGTGCGCGAGATGGCAGATCTCCTGATCTCCAAGGGTATTGATGTTGCTTACGGAATCCACCCGGTTGCAGGTCGTATGCCAGGCCATATGAACGTACTTCTCGCAGAAGCAAATGTTCCTTATGAGCAGTTAGCTGAGATGGAAGATGTAAATCCAACATTTGGTCAGACAGACGTCGCGATTGTTATCGGTGCAAACGATGTTGTAAATCCTGCAGCCGAGAACACACCAGGATGTCCAATTTATGGAATGCCTATTCTCAAGGTCTCAGAAGCTGCAAATATCATCTTCCTCAAGCGCTCAATGCGCCCAGGATTCGCTGGTATTGAGAACGAACTTCTCTATGACCCAAAGACAACTTTGTTATTTGGTGATGCAAAGGCATCGCTAACAAAGGTTGTTAGCGCGCTCAAGGGTCTCTGACTACTACTTCTTTAAGTGGACGGTATTCCGAGTCTCAGGAATTCTGGTTGAGATAAGAACAATTGCTGCCATCAGCGCTGCACTCAAGGCAAATGCCGGTTTAAATCCCGCTGCATCGGAGATTGCGCCGAGGAGAATCGGTGCAATCATCGCGGCAAAGTCACCAGACATCTGCATGACTGCGATTACTTGTCCACCCTTGCCCTTTAATACATCTCCAATCAGGCTACCCGGAACTGTTGCCAAATATGCACCGGCAATTCCAGAGAAGATCATTGCGGGAAAGAAGATCCATGCTTGGACAGTGAAGAGCAGAAGCGCGGTAGAGAAGAAGAGCGCTGATGAACCAATAATTGCAACGTAGCGGCGACCCTTCTCGTCTGAAAGTCGCCCGGCACGAAGGAGTAAGAGGCCATTGGCAATTGATGCCAAGGTAAACCCAACGCCCATATAGGTAGTCGAAACCTTCATATCTTCCACCATGAATAGCGGAACAATCGAACGTCCCATACCAAAGAGGATAAAACCAGTACTGAATGAGATTGCTAGTGCGATTCGATATGGCTTAAGGCGTAGCGCATCCATGATTGATGTCTTCTCAGCTTTGCTCTCAGGCTTTGCCGCTAAGGCTGATCCACGTAACAAGAGAGCAGCAGAGATACTGGAAACGGCCAAAAGCGCGGCATAGATTGCAAGTGGTGCACGCAATGAGAATCCAGAGAGCGCACCACCAACTACAGGCCCTCCGACCATACCAATTAGAAAAGAACCGTTGTAGAGAGATTGTGCCCGGCCACGCTGATTATCAGATACAACTCGAAGTAAGAGTGATCCTGCAGCAACTGAGAACATAGATGAACCCAGGCCGCCAGCAGCGCGGAAGATAAGCAACTGTGAATATGACTGAGCTAATGCAGCTGCAGCCGACGAGACGGCAACAAATCCCACGCCGACGGTATAAACCATTCGCTCACCAAAAACATCAACGAGTTTTCCTGAGATTAACCCACTACCAAATCGAGCAAAAGCAAATGCTGAGAGGATTGCACCGACCTGCGCATGGTTAACGCCGAAGGAGCTAGCAAAGAGAGGAAGAGTTGGGGCAATAATTCCAAAGCCAACAGCAACAAAGAAAGAGGCAAAGACGAGCACCCCAACTTCACGAGGAAAATCGCGAAGGGGGTTTCGGTCTCTGATCTTATTTAGAATTAGCCCAACGCCTCGCCAGCAGCTTCATTGCGAGCCGCTGCATAATCTTCATTGGTGCGCAGTGGAGTTTCACGCAAGAAGAGAGCGATGAAGAAACCAATTGCAACAACTGGGGCCGCTACCAGGAATACAACCTGGAATGAACTGACGAACGATTCCAGAACCGCGGTTTGTGCCACTGCTGGCAAGGTTGCAATCAAGGATGTATTGCTCTGTAGAGCTTCTAATTGAGCTGGATCTACAGCGACTCCAGAGTTACCCAGATTGATTGCAAGATAATGCCCAAGGCGGTTGGTCAAGATTGCACCAAATAGCGCTGTTCCGAAGACTGATCCGAGTGAGCGGAAGAAGGTATTGGAACTGGTGGCTACTCCCATATCTTTGAATTCAACTGAGTTTTGCAGTGCAATAACGATTGTCTGCATTGAGAGTCCGAGACCTGCCCCAACCATGATTGCATAGATAGAGATCTGCCAGTATGGAGTGTCAATCTCTAGGCGATACATAAGCAAGATACCAATTGTCATAATTGCTGTTCCCATGATTGGGAAACGCTTGTAGTGACCGTGCTTTGTAATTAATTTACCGCTCATAATAGAAGTCGAAACAATACCGAGCATGAGTGGAATCAATTTAAGTCCAGCATCAGTCGCTGAATAACCTTTCACGACCTGCATATAGAGAGGCAACATTACAATCGCGCCAAACATACCGGCACCAATAATTGCTCCAAGTATTGAAGTCAAAGTGAAGGTGTGGTTCTTGAAGAGATTGAGGGGAATGATTGGTTCTTTCGCTTTGCTCTCCCAAAAAACAAAAAATACGGCGAGCAAGAGACCAATTACAAGATAATTAACAGTTCGAGAATCTGTCCAGCCATTCTGCGGTCCGTAGACTGATACCGATAATAGAGTTGTTGTTACTGAAGTAACGAGGAGCAGAGCGCCAAGATAATCAATGCTGTGTTCGCGCTTAATCTTTGGGATATGAAGCACGGCAGATGTAATTGCAAGTGCTGCAATTCCAAATGGAATATTGATGTAGAAAATCCAACGCCATCCAGTGATACCTAAGATGGTTTCGCGATCAGAGAAGAAGCCGCCAAGCAATGGACCGGCAACGGATGAGAGACCCCAAACGGCGCCAAAGTAACCCTGATAACGACCGCGTTCGCGTGGTGGAACGATGTCACCAATAATTACAAAGGTGAGAGCCATCAGGCCACCTGCTCCGACGCCTTGAAGTGCTCGAGTGGCAATGAGCTGATTCATATTGGACGAGGCGCCCGCCAAGAGTGAGCCGATAAGAAAGGTAACAATCGCAAATTGGAAGACGATTCGGCGCCCATAAAGATCGGAGATTTTGCCGTAGAGCGGGGTAGATGCCGTAGAAGTAAGCAGGTAGGCAGTAACAACCCAGGTGTAATGGTCGAGACCATCGAAGTCCTCAACAATGCTTTTTAGGGCAGTCGAGACGATGGTCTGATCGAGGGCCGCTAACAACATGCCCGTCATCAAACCGCCGAGGATGACCATGATTTCGCGGTGAGAATGTTCTTTCGCTGAGGCATTTGTATTTCCGGATGTATTTCCGGATGTATTGACCGAAGTATTCTTTGATTTATCCATAGAGGTGTAACTTTACTCTGTGAAATCAATAATCGCGGAAGAACTCGTAAAGACCTATGACAATGGCAAAGTTCGCGCTCTAGATAACCTCAATCTCGATGTAGAAGAAGGAACAGTTTTAGGCGTACTTGGTCCAAATGGCGCAGGAAAAACAACAACAGTGCGCATATTGTCGACACTCTTACGCCCAGATTCAGGGCGTGCAACAGTTGCTGGTATCGATGTAATCAAGAATCCAGAGAAGGTGCGCGAAGTTATTGGACTCTCAGGTCAATATGCAGCAGTTGATGAGATTCTCACCGGTTATGACAACTTAGTGATGTTTGGTCAGCTCTATCACTTAGGAAAAAAGAATTCCGTAATTCGCGCAAACGAATTGCTCGAACGTTTCAATCTCACAGAAGCAGCAAAGCGTCCGATTAAGACTTACTCAGGTGGAATGCGACGTCGCCTTGATTTAGCTGCCTCACTTATCGTAAAACCGAAGGTGCTCTTCCTTGATGAGCCAACAACCGGACTTGATCCACGTGGTCGCCAGGATATGTGGGGAGTCATTGAAGAGTTGGTAAAGGGCGGCGTAACTCTTCTTCTCACCACGCAATACCTAGAAGAAGCAGATCAGCTAGCTGATGAGATTGCCGTGATTGATACCGGAAAAGTCATTGCTCGCGGAACATCTGATGCTTTGAAGAAGCAGGTTGGCGGCGAACGACTTGAAGTTGTTGTTGAAAGTGCAAATATTGCGAAGACTTTAGAGATAGTTACCGCAATCAGCGGAATTAAGCCTTCCCTTGATGAGGGGCTTCGCATGATTTCAGCCCCGGTATCTACCGGAACTAAGGCGCTATTGGATGTTCTCAAAGCTCTAGAAGGCGCAGGCATTCATGCGCTCGACGTTGGCCTGAAGCGCCCATCCCTCGATGACGTCTTCTTATCCCTTACCGGCCATGCCGCTGAAGTTAATTCAAAGTCAGAAATGGAGGAGAGCAAGTGAGCGCTCTTCAAGATACTTTAGTAATTACCCAGAGACAGTTACGACTACTTACTCGCGTACCTGAGGTTCTTATCTTCTCCACTATTCAACCGGTGATGTTTGTATTGCTCTTTCGTTATGTATTCGGTGGCTCTATCGATACTGGCCAGCCAGGTGGATATGTACAACTTCTTATGCCAGGAATCTTTGTGCAGACCGTTGCGTTTACATTAGCCGGAACTGCATCAGGTTTAGCAGAAGATATGAAGAAGGGTTTGATTGATCGCTTTAGATCGCTGCCAATCTCTCAATCTGCACTTGTTATGGGTCGCACATTAGGAGATTCACTCCTTAACATTGTTGTTCTCGCTGTCATGGGTATTGCAGGATTTGCAGTCGGATGGCGACCAAGCAGTGGCATTGGAAACGTTGCGCTCGGCTTCCTCTTCCTACTTCTCTTTGGCTATGCCCTCTCTTGGGTGGGTGTACTCGTCGGCCTATCAGCATCTGATGCTCGGGTTGTTCAAAATGTCAGCTTTATCGTGACTTTCCCGCTTACATTCTTATCTAACGCCTTTGCGCCAACCACAGGAATGCCACGTGCGCTTCAGTACTTTGCTGAGTGGAATCCAGTTTCAACAATGGTGGCAGCTTGTCGCGAACTCTTTGGTCTCGAGAATCAATTTGGTGCAACAGCTGGATCATTCCCAAGCGAGAATCCTTTGATTACCTCATTGATTTATATCGTCCTGATCATGGCGATCTTTATTCCACTGAGTCTTCGACGATATCGTAACGCCTCAAATTAAGGGTATTCACAGAGTTTCAAACAGCATGTAAAAACCTCCTCGGGTATCGTCTCTTTCCTACAGGAGGAATATATGAAGCCAGAAACACAGCTTGGTCGCCAGTTGCAGAACTTCAACAGAATTGCGGGTCTTACCCACCTGATCCAAGCAGCGGTGCTCTTTTTTATTCTTAGTAAAGAGACGACCATCCCGGTAATTACCCGATTTTTTGATCAAACTTCAGAAGGTGTTCGCCCTGTCAGTGAAACTCTATTTGAGTTCCCGATTGCCCTGATTGCACCAATATTTCTCTTACTCTCAGCTATTGCCCATCTTTTGGTCTCATCGCCGATCTATGTTCGCAAATATGAAGAGAATATTGAGGCAGGCATTAATCCGGCCCGTTGGTGGGAGTATGCAGTTAGCTCCTCACTCATGTTGGTCGTACTCCTCATGCTAGGTGGTCTCATTGAGCTATCCAGCGTTGTCTTCATCTTTACACTCAACTTCATTATGAATCTGATGGGATTGATGATGGAGAGA
>JBFYOW010000018.1:0-17704 GCA_041303595.1 Actinomycetes bacterium | reverse complement strand
ATAAGGCCTGGACAGTTTGGCCCGATTAACTGAGTCTTTCCGCTCTTCAATGAGTATGCATAGAAGTATGCAGAGTCATGAACTGGAATTCCTTCAGTGATAACAACAACTAAAGGCATTGATGCATCAATTGCATCGATAACTGCAGCCTTTGCAAACTTCGGTGGAACGAAGACCACTGAAACGTTTGCACCTGTTGCTGCCATCGCTTCTGCTACGGTATTGAAAACTGGAAGTGATGTGCCATCAATATCGACGACCTGGCCACCCTTACCTGGCGTTACGCCACCGACAACTTTGGTGCCAGATGTCAACATTCGGCGAGTGTGCTTTGTGCCTTCAGAGCCAGTCATACCCTGAACGATGACCTTGCTGGAAGAGTTGATAAAGATTGACATTACTTTGCCGCCAATTCTGCAGCGCGTGATGCTGCTCCATCCATAGTCTCTGCCTGCTCCACCAATGGGTGGTTTGCAGCGTTCAAAATTGCACGTCCTTCAAGGACATTGTTGCCATCAAGGCGTACAACGATTGGCTTTGTTGCCTTATCGCCAAGGAGTTCAAGCGCCTGAACTATTCCGTTTGCCACTGCATCACATGCAGTGATTCCGCCGAAGACGTTAACAAATACGCTCTTTACATCTGGATCGCCGAGAATGATTGAGAGTCCATCAGCCATCACCTGTGCGGATGCTCCGCCTCCAATATCGAGGAAGTTAGCTGGGCGCATACCGCCAAATTTTTCGCCAGCGTAAGCAACAACATCGAGCGTTGACATTACAAGTCCGGCACCGTTTCCGATTATGCCAACGTGACCATTGTCGAGCTTGACATAGTTAAGACCCTTTGCCTTTGCAGCTTCTTCAAGTGCATTTGCGGTTGCTGTATCAACTAGCGCTGCATGACCTGGCTGACGGAATTCTGCATTCTCATCGAGCGAGACCTTGCCATCGAGTGCAACGATGCGACCATCTTCAGTCTTAACAAGAGGATTAACTTCTACGAGAGTTGCATCCTCTGACTGGAATGTCTCCCAAAGCTTTACGAGAACATCCGCAACTTGATCCGCGATATCTGCTGGGAACTGAGCTTGCGCAATGATCTTCTGAGCAAGCGCCTTATCAATTCCATCAACTGCGCTTACTGGAACCTTTGCCAACTTCTCTGGCGTTGTATGTGCAACCTCTTCAATATCCATTCCGCCGGCAACAGATGCCATGACTAGGAATGTACGGTTAGAGCGATCGAGCAAGATTGAGATGTAATACTCATCAACAATTGGAGCGGCTTGCGCAATCATCACTTTGTGAACAGTGTGACCCTTGATATCCATTCCGAGAATTGCTGATGCTTTTTCAAAAGTATCAGCTGCATCGACTGCAAGCTTTACGCCGCCTGCCTTACCGCGGCCGCCAACTTTGACCTGAGCCTTTACGACAACCTTTCCGCCCATATCGGCTGCTGCATCGCGTGCCGCCTCCGGTGTTGTTGCAACTGCGCCCTTAAGAACTGGGACGGTGTGCTTTTCGAAGAGATCGCGGGCTTGGTATTCGTAGAGATCCACTCATGGCTCCTTATACATAGATGCGGTGATGCGAGGGCAATCTTAAACCCGTATAGGGCAAACCAATTACAGTGGCGTAACGGGTGCGTAGCGCAGCAAAAGGCGCTTATCGCCGTAGGCGCCGAAGTTGATGGTCGCCTCGGATTTATCGCCAACGCCAGAGGTGGCGACTACGGTGCCTAAGCCGAATGTGTCATGAGACACACGCTGGCCAACTTCTAGAACCATGGCAGATGAGACCTTGCCGGTAGCTCGTGGAGGCGGCGATGTCGCGACTCGTGATTTCCGAACAGCGCTGGAAGATGTGTATGAAGGTTTACCTTCATTAATCCACTCAATCAAAGTTGATGGAATCTCATCTAAGAAGCGTGATGCTGGATTGTATTTTGGAGTTCCAAAAGTTAATCGGTATTCAGCACGCGAAATAAAGAGGCGCTTCTCAGCACGAGTCAATCCAACATATGCAAGACGTCGCTCTTCCTCAATCTCCTTTGGATCATCGAAGGTACGTGCATGCGGAAAGATTCCATCTTCCATGCCGGTGAGGAAGACCGTTGGAAACTCAAGGCCCTTTGCAGTGTGAAGTGTCATCAAAGTGACGACTCCCCCATGGTCTTCACCATCTGGAATCTCATCGGCATCGGCTACCAATGAGACTTTCTCAAGGAAGCCACTGAGTGAAATGACTTCATCTTCACCGAGTTCATCAAGTGAGCGATCTTCATATTCAATCGATGCTGACACTAATTCTTGTAAGTTCTCGACTCGAACTTCATCTTGTGGATCGGTGCTTGCTGAAAGTTCCTTGAGCAGCCCAGATTGTTCGAGAGCGGCTTCAATGATTGTGGAAGGTTTGGTATTTACCTCAACAAGCACAGCGAGAGCCGAAATCATATTTGTAAACTCGGAGATAGATTGTGAAGCTTTATTCGGAACCGAGGTAGCTTCACGAACTCGTAAAAGTGCAGCCCAGAACGAGATACCCTGGCTCTGCGCAAATAAATCCACCTCTTCTAGTGCGCGATCACCGATGCCACGCTTTGGAAAGTTGATAATACGTCGCAAGGAGACTTCATCGGTGGGATTGGCCAGAATTCGAAGGTAGGCCAGTAAATCCTTTACCTCTTTACGTTCGTAGAATCGAAGACCACCAACGACTTTATAAGGCACAGCAGCGCGCATAAAGACTTCTTCAAATACACGAGATTGTGCATTTGTTCGGTAGAAGACTGCAGTATCCCCAGGTTGCGACTGATCTTTATCTTGGAGTTTGCGGATCTCATTCTTAATGAATTCAGCTTCGTCGTACTCTGATTCTGCAACATAGCCCACAAGCGGAGCACCTGAGCCTGAGTCCGACCAGAGGTTCTTCTCCTTTCGGGATTCATTCTTTGAAATCACAGCGTTGGCTGCAGAGAGAATGTTCTGAGTTGAGCGATAGTTCTGTTCGAGTAAAACTGTCTTTGCATTCGGGTAATCAACTTCAAATTGCAGGATATTGCGAATGGTTGCGCCACGGAAACCATAGATAGATTGATCAGCATCACCGACCACGCAGAGTTCAGCGATTGGAAAACCATCAGTTGCATCGCCGGTAAGTTCTTTTACCAACTGGTACTGGGCGTGGTTTGTATCCTGATACTCATCTACCAAGATGTGGCGGAAGCGGGAGCGAAATCGCGCCTTCGCCTCTGGGAATTTCTGTAGCACCTCTACCGTCTTCATAATCAAGTCATCAAAGTCCATCGCATTGGCCTGCTTGAGGCGTTTCTCGTACAAGGTGTAAACATCGGCTGCGATGGTGTCGAATTGATTTGTCGCTTTACTTAAGAACTCGTAAGGGGTCTGTAATTCATTCTTGGCGTTGGAGATAATGTTTTGAAATTGCCGCGCTGGATATCGCTTTGAATCAAGATTAAGGGTTTCGCAGACTTTCTGAATCAATTTCTGCGAATCTGCAGAGTCGTAGATTGAAAATGATGAGCTATAGCCGAGACGTTCCACCTCTTGGCGGAGCAAGCGAACACAGGCAGAGTGAAAGGTTGAGACCCACATCGATTTTGCAATCGGTCCAACGAGTTCGGTGACGCGTTCTTTCATCTCGCCTGCCGCTTTGTTGGTGAAGGTGATTGCCAGAATTTCATATGGCTTCACGCCTCTGCGAGCCATCAGATAGGCAATCCGTCGAGTCAGAACACGAGTCTTTCCGGATCCGGCGCCAGCGACCACTAGTAATGGTGTACCGACATGGGCAACGGCTTCTTGCTGCTGCGGGTTGAGCCCTGCGAGCAAATCGTCATTACCTATCTCATTGGCGTGCATGGCGGGGAGTCTAATAGGCTTGTATGTCATGGAGCCTTTATCAGATTCTGAAATCAAGCGAGTCCTTGTAGTTAATGCCCACCCAGATGATTCTGACTTTGGAGCATCGGGAACCATCTCTCAATGGGTTCAAAAAGGCATCGAGGTGAGTTACCTCCTCTGCACCAATGGTGACCAAGGTGGCGAAGAATCTGGCTACACCAAAGAGGAGATGCCTGCAGTTCGTCAACGCGAACAGCGGGCAGCTTGTGCGGCTCTTGGCATCAGTGATGTCACCTTCCTTAATTATGTAGATGGACACCTCGAACCAACCATCGCACTCCGCAAAGATATTGTCCGCCAGATTCGTCGCGTTCAACCAGATCGAATCGTCTGCCAATCACCAGAACGTAATTGGGAACGTATTGGTGCCAGCCATCCAGATCACTTAGCGGCTGGTGAAGCAACAATTCAGGCGATCTATCCCGATGCGCGAAATCCATTTGCATTTACTGATCTTCTCTCCGAAGAGAAGTTGCAACCTTGGCGAGTTAAAGAAGTCTGGATGCAGGGCCATGCTCAACCAGATCACTTCGTAGATATCACCGATACATTCCACTTTAAAATTGCAGCGCTAAAAGAACATGCATCTCAGACCAGCCACGTAGAGAACTTGGAAGAGATGCTCCGTGAATGGGGTCAGCGCAATGCAGGTATGGGTCAGCTACCGGAAGGCCGTATCGCTGAAGCTTTTAAAATTGTAAGTACCAGTTAAGTAATTACTTCACTGTTGCTTTAATGATTGCGACTTTTTGCTTTGGCGCACCGACTCCAGATGGATCGGTTACTCCCTTTGATTCGATAAAGCGCAAGATATCTAAGCCTTTAGTGATCTTTCCCCAGACAGAGTAGCTAGGTCCAAGAACTCCTGAATCTTTGAAGACCAAGAAGAATTGGCTGCCATTTGTATTGGGTCCTGAATTTGCCATCGCGAGCGTGCCTGCTGGATAACGTGAAGTCACATTAACGGGCAGGTTCTCATCGGTATAGGTGAAGCCTGGGCCACCTGTTCCAGTTGCTGTTGGATCTCCACATTGCAACATGTAAAAATCTCTAATTGCTAAACGGTGGCAGAGAGATTGGTCAAAGTACTTCGCCTTAACGAGAGCTGCCATCTGAGTAACAGTAAATGGCGCTTTCGGATCAAGCTTTGCCACAATTGTTCCGCAGTTGGTAACGAGAGTAAGAGTTGTTGGAAGCTTCTTTGCGACGGTCTGTGGCGGCTTAGTTTGAAGTGGCTGGTGACCAACTGCCTTTGTTGGTGTGCACTTCACTGCTGCGCTGGCTTGTGTAGGAGCAACAACAGTGAGAACTGCAACAGAAAGTGCAGTAACAATTGCGATCTTCTTCATCTTCTCTTCCCTTTTTCTCTTTCTATTCCCACTCGATTGTTCCGGGTGGCTTGCTAGTGACATCAAGGACAACTCGGTTGACCTCTCGAACTTCATTGGTAATTCTTGTTGAAATCTTCTCAAGCACTTCATAAGGAACACGTGACCAATCTGCAGTCATTGCATCTTCAGAAGAGACTGGACGCAAAACAATTGGGTGGCCGTAGGTGCGACCATCTCCTTGTACGCCAACACTTCGGACATCTGCAAGTAGTACGACCGGGCACTGCCAAATATCGCGATCAAGGCCGGCTGCAGAAAGTTCTGCCCGAGCAATGACATCGGCTTCACGCAAAATATCGAGGCGTTCTTTTGTGACTTCTCCGATGATGCGAATACCGAGACCTGGGCCTGGGAATGGTTGGCGCCAGATGATGCCTTCTGGCAGACCGAGTTCGAGCCCGACATGGCGAACCTCATCTTTAAAGAGAGTGCGAAGCGGCTCCACTAATTTAAATTGAAGATCATCGGGTAGCCCACCAACGTTGTGGTGTGACTTGATATTGGCAGTACCTGTACCGCCACCAGATTCGACTACATCTGGATAGAGCGTCCCCTGTACTAAGAACTCGACCTCTCCCCCAGCAGCGATACTGCGCGCTGCTTCTTCGAATGAGCGAATGAATTCGCGGCCAATAATTTTGCGCTTCTCTTCGGGGTCGGTTACACCCTTGAGGGCAGATAAGAACTGATCCACTGCATCAACGACAACTAGCTTGACGCCAGTGGATGCGACAAAGTCACGTTGTACTTGTTCGGATTCACCGCTGCGCAATAAACCATGATCGACAAAAACACAGGTTAACTGGTCGCCCACTGCGCGCTGAATAATCGCAGCAGCAACTGCTGAATCGACACCGCCAGAGAGTCCACAGATGACACGCTTATCGCCAATAACTTCACGCGCCTTCGCTATTTCATCTTGCGCAATATTGTTGGTAGTCCAGGTTGGTTTGCATCCAGCTATATTGATTAACCAATTTTGCAAAATTGCCTGACCATGCTCTGAGTGAAGAACTTCAGGATGGAATTGAACTCCAGCAATTTTTCCAGATGAATCTTCAAATGCTGCGATTGGAGTATCAGCGGTTGAGGCAGAGATTGAGAATCCAGTTGGAACTTCAGAAACCGCATCACCATGCGACATCCAGACAGATTGTTGTGCAGGAAGGCCAGCAAATAATTTTGAACCAGGCTTTACATCAAGTGGGGTGCGTCCGAACTCTGAGTTACCTGTCTGTGCCACAACACCGTCAAGTGCTGCCGCCATTGTTTGAAAGCCATAACAGATTCCAAAGGTTGGAATGCCAAGTGCAAAGATTGCCGGATCTACCTTAGGGGCGTGATCTGCATAGACCGATGAAGGTCCTCCGGACAAGATAATTGCCTCAGGATTCTTCGCTGCAACTTCTGCCGCAGTAATTGTTGAAGGAACAATCTCAGAGAAGACCTTTGCTTCGCGAACGCGACGCGCAATCAACTGCGCATACTGAGCGCCAAAATCAACGACGAGAACGCCGTGCGCAGAACTACTTGCCATGGTGCGTCACAACATCAACGCGCTGGAAAGACTTCACATCAGAGTAACCACAGGTTGCCATTGATTTACGAAGCGCTCCAAAGAGATTCATATCGCCGGTAGATGAATGAGATGGACCGAGCAGGACTTCTTCCAAAGTTCCAACTGTTCCAACATTAAAGCGGCGACCGCGTGGAAGTTCTGGGTGGTAAGCCTCTGAACCCCAATGCCATCCAAGTCCTGGTGATTCGACCGCCTTTGCCAGCGCCGATCCCATCATCACTGCATCGGCGCCACAAGCAATCGCCTTAGCGATATCACCAGAGCGACCGACTGCTCCATCTGCAATGACGTGAACATAACGTCCACCAGACTCATCCAAATATTCGCGGCGAGCTGCAGCGACATCGGCAACCGCGGTAGCCATTGGAACTTCAATACCTGTAACAGTGCGAGTTGTATGTGCGGCCCCACCGCCGAATCCAACGAGAACGCCAGCAGCGCCTGCGCGCATCAAGTGAAGCGCACCTGTCGTGGTTGCAACTCCGCCAACGATTACCGGAACATCGAGTTCGTAGATAAATTTCTTAAGGTTGAGGGCTTCACCTTCAGCGCCAACATGTTCTGCTGAGACTGTGGTGCCGCGAATTACAAAGATATCGACGCCAGCTTTGATTACTGCATCATGGAGTTCGACGGTGCGCTGTGGAGAAAGTGATGCCGCAACTGTGACACCAGCATCGCGAATCTGTGCAATACGTTCTTTAATCAACTCTGGACGAATTGGAGCTGCGTAAATCTCTTGCATGCGTCGGGTTGCATGCTTTTCTGGCATGGATGCGATTTCACCTAGAGGGATTCGTGGATCGTCATAGCGAGTCCATAACCCTTCTAAATTAAGGACACCGAGACCGCCAAGTTTTCCAATTGCAATTGCAGTCTCTGGTGAGACAACTGAATCCATTGGCGCTGCAAGTAAAGGTAGGTTGAATTTGTAGGCATCAATCTGCCAAGCCAGGCTTACCTCTTCAGGTGTGCGGGTGCGGCGGCTTGGAACGATTGCAATGTCATCAAAGGAGAATGCTTGACGGGCGCGCTTGCCTGGTGCGATTTCAATCTCCATTTACGCCTTCTTTCCGTAATTAGGTGCATCTGCAACATCGAATACATCGTGCGGATGGCTCTCTTTCAAGCCGGCAGATGTAATTTGAATCAAGCGGCCTTCACGTCGAAGGGTTTCGATATCGGGGGCTCCGGCATATCCCATTCCGCTGCGTAATCCACCAACTAGTTGATGCACAACGTTTGCCACAGTGCCCTTATAGGCAACTTTGCCTTCGATACCTTCTGGAACGAGCTTGTCCTCAGAGAGCACGTCATCTTGCATGTAACGATCTTTAGAGTATGACTTCTTCTCGCCACGTGATTGCATCGCACCGAGAGAACCCATTCCGCGATAACCCTTGTACTTGCGACCGTCGATCTCAAAGAGTTCGCCAGGTGATTCTTCACATCCTGCTAGTAATGAACCGAGCATCACCGTATGCGCACCAGCAACAATTGCTTTTACGATATCGCCTGAATATTGAAGTCCACCATCTGCGATCAATGGAATGCCGGCCTTATTGCATGCCTTTGCAGCTTCCATAATTGCAGTGATCTGAGGAACGCCTACACCTGCAACAACTCGAGTCGTACAGATTGAACCAGGACCGACGCCAACCTTTACTGCATCAGCGCCAGCATTAATGAGGGCCTGTGCACCGGCACGGGTTGCGATATTGCCACCGATGATTTCAGTTGTTGGAGAGAACTTCTTAATCTTTTCAATTGCATCAAGTACAGCTCGGTGATGACCGTGTGCGGTATCAACGACAACAATATCTACGCCGGCTTCAATCAATGCCTGTGCTCGAGCAAATCCATCATCGCCAACACCGACTGCTGCGCCAGCTAAACCTACGTTCTTCACTAACTTCACATGTGTTACTTGCTCTTCAATCGGCAAGTTGCGGTGGATGATTCCGACTCCACCGGCTTTTGCCATTGCGATCGCCATCGCGGATTCGGTAACGGTATCCATTGCCGATGAGACCAGGGGAACGGCTAGTGAGATATTGCGGGTCAACCAAGTTGAGGTGTTGACCTCAGATGGGACGACCTCGGATGCATCCGGAAGGAGGAGCACATCATCGTAAGTCAGGCCTAGGAGCGCCACCTTCTCTGAATCGATGGACATCTACTCTCCCTTGGCTGCTCGCAGGTCGGAAGTCTATCGGGTAGCAGGAACCCCTACTGCACTAGCAATCTCCTCGCAGGCGCTGCCTAAACCCATTACCAGAGTGGCATCTGAGCATTCATCAGCGCTCCAGCCAGGGCCACCTAAGACGATCCGAGGGGCAGGTCGCACCGCAGGTAGATTGCGGTAGAAATCTGGATTGGCATTGTGAGGCAGTAGCGCCCAGAGGAAGACGGCCGGCGGCGCAAGTCGAGTAACCGTTGCCGCGACTGCTTCAAAAGGTGTACGCCCGCCAAGGAAATGAGTCTTGATTCCCATCTCGCAGAGCAGCGCTTCAAGTGCATGCAATGGAAGTGAATGTTGCTCTTCGCCGCAAGCTGCAATGACGACCGGATGTGCATTGATCGGTGAAATACAAGAAGCAGATTTTTCTCGGAGAACTTTCTTGAGAGTCTCAGTGAACGCATGTTCGATTTCAATGCCTTCACCGGACTCTTCCCATGCTTGCCCGATCTCAATCAAGGTAGGGACGATAATTTCATGCCAGGTGAGCTCAACGCCATGCTCTTCGATTTCAGCCCGCAAAGTCTCTTCAACAAAGGCGATATCAAATGCCTGTAGGGCTTTATTAATTCCAGCTACAACATCTTCTTGAACTTCAAATTCGCGAACAATTTTTGCTAACTTTATTGTGCCCTTACTTGCCTTGGCTTTTTCGGCTGCATCACTAGGTGCAACGCCGGCGCTGATGAGTCTGCGCATCAGCATCAGCTTTGCAAGATCCTCTGGGCAATATCTTCGGTGTTCGCCCGCCTCGTGCGTTGATGGCCCAAGGCCGTATCGACGATCCCAGGTGCGCAAGGTGGCGGGAGCTACCCCGAGGCGGCGGGCGACCGCGGCGACGGTGAGGAGCTCTTCCTCGCTAGCGACTCCGCTAGCCCTCGCACTCATAACCATTGGGCAAGGATGGCTCAGAGTGGGGCAACTCACCACTTGAAATTCGGACATATCCCCCTTTTGGTGCCCTATTTGGCGAAATGAATAAGGTTTGAAGCGTTTGCCCCTTGAACAACCTATGAAACGGTTGTAGCCTTCTGCTACACGATACGTACTTCTCTTAAGGAGCTAGATATGAATACATTCGCAGAGCGCACAGCAGCCTTACGTCCTGTTGCCGACGAGTGGGAGTGGCAATACGAGGGCGCCTGTCGTGGCATGGATCCAGAGATGTTCTTCCATCCTGATGGAGAGCGTGGTCCCCGTCGCCGCAATCGCGAGAATGCAGCAAAGGCAGTATGTGCATCATGTCCAGTGCTCACACTCTGTCGTGAGCGCGCACTTGCGGTGCAAGAGCCATATGGAATTTGGGGCGGACTCTCAGAAGATGATCGCGCAGCAATCTTGTCACGTCGCGGCATCACACGAATCTCGGAAGCATCATAAGTAAATTATCTTAAGAACAAATAAGCCCCGTCTCAGTTGAGACGGGGCTTATTTGTTTACTTCTATTCTGCATTAATTAATGCGAGTGACCGCCAGGTCCATGTGAATGTCCGTGACCTGAAGCTTCTGCCTCTTCACCTGCTGGACGCTCGAAGACAACTGCCTCAGTTGTAATGAACATCGCTGCGATTGAAGCTGCATTAGCAAGTGCTGAACGAGTCACCTTTACTGGATCGATGACGCCATCCTTGCGGAGGTCGCCGTAGACATCAGTTGCGGCATTGAATCCCTCATTGGCTGCAAGTGCGCGGACCTTTGCAACTACGACGTAGCCCTCGAGTCCAGCATTTTCTGCAATCCAACGAAGTGGTTCGTCACAAGCCTTGCGCACGAGCGCTACGCCGACTGCCTTATCGCCAGTGAAGCCAAGGTTGTCGTTAAGTGCATCAGCTGCATGCACAAGTGCTGCACCGCCACCGATAACGATTCCTTCTTCTACTGCTGCACGTGTAGCAGAGATTGCATCCTCAAGGCGGTGCTTCTTCTCCTTGAGTTCAACTTCGGTATGTGCGCCAACCTTGATTACGCAGACGCCGCCAGCAAGCTTTGCAACTCGCTCCTGCAACTTCTCGCGATCCCAATCTGAATCTGAGTTTGCAATCTCATTGCGAAGTTCCTGAACGCGACCTTCAACAACCTTTGCATCTCCTGCACCATCGACGATTGTTGTTGCATCCTTTGAGATAACAATGCGACGTGCGCGACCTAGGTCAGTAATCTGAACCTGATCTAGCTTCATGCCAATCTCTGCAGAGATGACCTGGCCGCCAGTAAGGATTGCAATGTCCTGAAGCATCGCCTTGCGACGATCTCCAAAACCTGGCGCCTTAACTGCAGCAGATGTAAATACTCCACGCATGCGGTTTACAACGAGAGTTGAGAGCGCTTCGCCTTCAACATCTTCAGCGATGATAAGAAGTGGCTTACCTGACTGCGAAACCTTCTCGAGGATTGGTAGTAAATCTGCGAGCGCAGAAATCTTGCCCGCTGAAATCAAGATGTAGGCATCATCAAGGATGGCCTCCATGCGGTCCTGATCTGTCACGAAATAAGGTGAGATATAGCCCTTATCGAACTGCATACCTTCTGCGAATTCGAGTTCGAGCGCAGTAGTTGATGCCTCTTCTACAGTGATAACGCCATCTTTGCCGACCTTATCCATTGCTTCTGCAATGAGGTCACCGATTGCGCGATCCTGAGCAGAGATAGTTGCAACATCTGCAATCTCTGCCTTATCAGCAACAACTGAAGCGTTCTCACGAAGGCGAGCAGATACTGCGGCAACAGCTGCCTCAATACCAAGCTTGAGATCCATTGGCTGTGCGCCAGCTGCAAGGTTGCGAAGGCCTTCCTTCACCATTGCTTGTGCAAGAACTGTCGCTGTTGTTGTTCCGTCACCGGCAACATCGTTGGTCTTGGTAGCAACTTCCTTAACGAGCTGTGCGCCCATGTTCTCTACTGGATCAGAGAGTTCAATCTCTTTTGCGATTGTCACACCATCGTTAGTGATTAGTGGTGCGCCAAAGCTCTTTGAGATAACGACGTTGCGTCCCTTAGGGCCGAGCGTTACCTTGACGGTGTCAGCAAGAGCGTTGACTCCGCGTTCCATTGAACGACGAGCTTGCTCGTCGAATTGCAGCATCTTTCCCATAAGAGTCTTGGCCCTTACTTCTCGACGATTGCGAGAATGTCGCGTGCTGAGAGAACGAGAAGCTCTTCATTGCCGTTACGTACTTCTGTTCCTCCATACTTGCTGTAAAGAACTACATCGCCAACCTTGACATCCATTGGGACGCGAACGCCATCATCGAAGCGGCCTGGGCCTACTGCAACGACTGTTCCTTCCTGTGGCTTCTCTTTAGCTGTATCAGGGATAACAAGACCTGAAGCTGTAGTTGTCTCTGCCTCATTCGCCTTAACGACGATGCGATCTTCTAGTGGCCGTAGTGCCATGGTGATATCTCCTTCAATAGATAGATAGTGTCCTTATCGGGGACTTCGCTGCTTTAGCAGTGTCGACCCGAGAGTGCTAACGCCAAGGGTAGTTGGGCTTATTCCCGCCAGCAAATCGACCTTAGGCCAGGCTTACCCGCTCGACCTGGAGGCTGGAATCGGCGTCAAAGGCCCCTTGGGTGGCTGGGCGGCCTGCAGCGACCATCAGCGAGCCCAGCGCGGCCACCATCGCCCCGTTATCGGTGCAGAGAGCGGGGTTGGGAATTCGCAGTTGAATGCCGGCCTTAGCGCAACGCTCGGCTGCCACTTCACGAAGACGGGAGTTTGCAGCCACTCCCCCAGCAATAACCAACGAATCGATCCCTGAAGATTTGCATGCGGCGAGAGCTTTAAGAAGTAAAACGTCGACAATGGCTTCTTGAAACGAGGCAGAGACATTTGCGCGAATATGAGTTGGAGTGGATTCGATATATCGAGCAACTGCGGTCTTAAGGCCAGAGAAGGAGAAATCGTAAGGACGGGTCGCCCAATCATTGGATGTTGTGAGGCCGCGCGGGAAATCAATTGCGGATGGATTGCCACTTCGAGCATCGCGATCAATTGCAGGTCCACCTGGAAAACCGAGATTGAGAATGCGCGCGATTTTATCGAATGCTTCGCCCGCAGCATCATCCATCGTTGCACCTAATTTTGTTACTGACTGCGTAATGTCATTAACTTGTAGAAGTGATGAATGTCCACCACTTACCAAAAGTGCAATTGTTGGCTCGAGCGGAAGATCATGAGTCAGATAATCAACCGAAATATGCGCCGCCAAGTGATTGACGCCGTAGAGTGGAATTCCAAGTCCTTGCGAGAGTCCAGCTGCGGAAGCTGTTCCTACCAAGAGCGCGCCGACCAATCCAGGGCCAGCGGTAACTGAGATTGCATCTAAATCCTTTAGCGATACTTTGGCATCTTTGAGTGCGCGTTCGATGCTAGGAAGCATGGCTTCAAGATGTGCTCGTGATGCAATCTCCGGAACTACTCCCCCGAATCTCGCATGCTCCTCCACGCTAGATGCAATTTCATTAGCTAGCAAAGTGCGACCACGAACGATTCCAATCGCGGTCTCGTCGCAAGAAGTCTCAATACCAAGGACTAGCGGATTGCTCATGGCAGCTCCTTGCGCATCACATGCGCATCTTTACCTGGACCGTAATAATCCATACGTACTGAAATCTTCATATATCCCAGAGATTCATAGAGTTTGATAGCCGACTCATTAGAAAGCTCAACTTCAAGCATCATTGCACTTGCTTTGCGCTCAACGGCATACACCTCGATCTGACGCATAAATTCTCTCGCTATTCCTTGGCGGCGATATGCAGGCAGAACGGCAACTGTAAGAATGTCGGCTTCGATACCGGGCGCAGGAACAAAGACTCCGCAGTAGCCCACGATGGTGTTGCCATCTTCGGCAACTGACATGTATCGAGTCGACGGAATGCCGGCAAATTCTTCCTTAAACTGCGAGGTGCTCCATGGCGAATATGGAAACAACTCTTTCTCATAAGTTGCAAGCACTGGAATATCGAGCGCGATTGGTTGGCGGTAGGTAATCATGCGCGCTCCGCAGTAGGAACCGCATCTGGGCGACGTAAGTAAAAGAGCTCTGACTCATTCTGCTCTTTAGACTCTTTTACCATTGCCAGCACTGACGGATATTGACCAATAATGAATCCATCGACTTCATCTGGCTTATTCACCGAAGGTCCTTCAATGCGCTTTCCGCCTTGATAGCGTGCCCAGTAAATCTCTTTGCGCCGGGCATCAATCGCAACGGTGTAATTCTCTTGATCTATCGCAATTGCATCTAGCGAACAGATCCCAATCACGGGTATTCCTCTCGCAAGTGCAAAGGTCCGCGCATATGAAACACCAACTCGTAGGCCAGTAAATGGCCCTGGCCCCATCCCCACCACAACCTGCTCTGGGTTGGGATTGATGGCAAGAGCCTGTGAAACTAAATCGCTGACGGCCCGGCCATGATCGGTTGCACCTTGAGAGAAGGATTCAAATATTACTTTTTCACCATCGACTAATCCGACGATTGTTCGGTCAGTTGCAGTATCAATCACTAATGAAATTGTCATAGTGAGAATCCACTCCATCTAGAACCGATAGGAGTAATTGTGACTTCACGGGTATCGTCGCTGCGATCAATGACAATCTCGAGGCGATCGTTGCTTAAACGTGCCGACTCGTCCCCACCCCACTCAATTACAGTGAGCGACTCTTCACGAGGTGAATCCAGGTCTAAGTCATCGAGATAGAGAGAGGCATTCCCAGCTTCCAATAATCGATAGACATCGACATGAATAAGGGGTAGCGGCCCTTTATGAATACGAGAGATAACAAATGTGGGTGATGTGACCTCTGAGATTCCCAGGCCCTCGCCGATTCCTTGCACAAGGACTGTCTTCCCGGCGCCGAGCGGACCGTTGAGCAGAATGAGATCTCCAGGGCGGCATTGTGCGGCCAAGCGGTGGCCAAGTTCGCGCATCGCATCCGGTGTTGAGATCTTCACTGCTGAAGGATAGTTGAATAAATAGTTGAGAGGAAAAGAGAAGGGCCCCTGTCGCCAGGAGCCCTTCTCTTTAATGAATGTATTGATTACTTGCTGAAGTCGTACTTGAGTTCAGTTGGGCGGTAGCCGAAATCTGTATTCAAGTATGGAACCTTCTTTGCAATTGTCTCAACTGCCTTCTCACTAGGAACCTTTCCTGTGTAAGCAGCTGTCGCGAGCATACGTACCCACGCCATTGTCTGAGCCTTTGAGAATGTCTGGTGACCAACACCTGATTCAGCAGGAGCTGCTGTCAGATCTGGCGCACCAGCCGCTGTGTACTTTGTATAAGTCTCAGGTGTCATTGCGTAGAGAGCAAGAGTGTTCCAACGTGGCTTTAGACCCTTTGGAGCAGCTTCCCACTTAGCAAGTTCTGCCTCGTAGACTGCTTGCTTGCGATCTACATAACGAACTGAGTTACCTGCAAAGACGAGACGATCTGCTTCATTTGAAAGCAAGATTGTTGGGTGCTTTGAAGTAAATGATGACTTATCCAGTGCCTTGAACTTAGCGATTGCATCAGCGTTACCTGTTACGCGTGGAGCCAATGAAAGCACTCCAAGCATTGCAGTGATTGCTTCATCGCCTGAAAGTCCGAGGTTGTAACGACCTGAATCAGCCTCATCAAGTAGTGAAACCCAATCAGTCGTTGTGTTGTCATAGAAACCAGGACCTGTTGTCTCAGAGATTGACTGTCCCGCAAGAACGCCAGTTGCAATTGCTTCTGCCATGTTCTCAAGAACAGCGACAGTTGCATTGATGCTCTGCTCAGGAACGAGACCACCTGTTGTGATTCCATCCATGTGTGCGCTCTTTGTTGGAATACCAATCAAGAGACCTGTTAGGAGAAGTGCTGAACGCTGTGGAATTCCAGCTGCCTTGAGAGCTGCTGGGTATTCAAGAGCTGGAGCACCGTAGTTTGTCTGCCAGACGCGGAGAAGTGCGACAACCTTGAGGAGTTCAGCAACGGCTGCCTGGTAGCCAGGTACTCCCTTGGTGCCGAACGCTGCGCAGCCCTTGATTGTTGGATCAAAGAAGACGCTCATGATGTACATCGCGTCACAGAGTGACTGCAATGAGTCAGCGATTGATGGAGTTGTACCAGCTAAGATGCCGACTGAATCAGCATATGTTGGGTACTTCTCTACAAATGGAGTGATGATTGAACCAGCCTGTGATGATCCGTAGACCACCTTGCGCTCAATCTTGTCTCCGTAGTGGGCAGTTGCGATGTCAATAACTTCCTTGAGCATCTCTACACGGAATGTGTTGTTCCAACCTCGTAGGCCCTGAACTGTTCCGTCATATGCTGCAACACCGTATCCGGCGTACATCATCTCTTTTGTAACATCCTGACCGGTAACTGAGTTAGCCGGCGTGATTTCTTCTACTCCCTTAGGAACAGCAGATACACCTGGGTATGTTGGGCGGAAGCCGTGCTCCCAGAAGAACATTGTTCCCTTGAAGTTAGCTGGAACCTTAAAGACATAACCAGCGCCGTTAGCGAGCTTTCCGGTACATGTCTCAATCTTTGCAACTGTTGAACATGTTGGAGCTGCGTTTGCAGCTGGCACAGAGACAACAGCGAGTGTTGCAACGAGAGCTGTAGCGCTCAACGCCGCAATTGACTTGCGAAGTGATGTGATTCTCATGAATTAACCAACCTTTGGTAGTGCATCGGCTGCAATAGCAGGACGTGTGTACTTGAGTTCTGTAACAGCACCCTTACCTGAATCGGTAGTCCACACCTTGCGTGTTCCATCGATTGGCTTGAGGTTTGAAGATGCATCGTAAGCGCCGATCCAGAAGCCGGTAAATGCTTCGTGAGTCTTTGCCGAGTAACCAAGTGGTGATAGAGCAGCGCTTGAAATCTTTGCTCCATTGTTCTCAATGTACTTGATGAGTCCTGGGCGGGTTAGGTTCTTGCCTGCACCAAGAAGAGCAGATGTTGTCATGTAGGCAATGTTCATTCCCTGAAGAATGTTGTTATCCCACGTCTTATCTGGACCCTTGTTGAAGTCTTCATTGATCTTCTTAAATGCCTTCACGAACTGATCATCAGCATCTCCTGGTGATGGAGCATGTGATGCAGAGATTGTGCCTGCAAGGAGAGCAGATGAGACAGCCGGAGTTATTCCGCGTGCACCGAGAATTGTCTTAAATGTAGTTGCATCTGAACCGACTGAGATAACAACCCACTTTGATGGCTTGTAACCAATCTTGTTCGCTGAAGCGACTGCTGCTGCAAATGCTGAAGCCACTGCACCAACTACAACAACGTCAACGTTGTTAGCCTTGAGCTGTGTCATCTGGGCATCAAGGCCTGAACCCTGTGTACCTGCGATAAAGGTAGCTGCAGTCTTGCGTGGAGTGAATGTGACACCGGCAGTTGCAAGACCTTCTACAGTGTTACGACCGAAGTCATCTGTCTGGTAGACAATACCGACAGTCTTATCAGCAAAGTTTTCCTTGATGTACTTGCCAAGAATCTTTGCCTCAACTGTATAAGTACCAAGTCCACCGAATGTTGTTGGGTACTTCTTTGGATTTGTGTAAAAGCCACTGT
>JBFYOW010000017.1:0-18144 GCA_041303595.1 Actinomycetes bacterium | reverse complement strand
AGACCGGGTTGCACAGGTATCGCAGTTGCACCGAATAGATCCGGAGGAGCAGCTGGCGAAGCTGGACTTGCAAATACCGGTGGTGGCGGCGGTGTTGCAACGTTTTCACCTGGACTCCCTGGCGGTTCTGGCATTGTAATGATTAAGTACTCAACAAATATTCCAAATCAGACAATTTCTTTCGCTTCAATTACTAACAAGACTTTCAATACACCAACCTTTGCAGCCCCTGCAACGACAGATGCAGTCGATGAAACGGTCACAGTTCGATCATCGAATACTTCGATTTGTACCTACGCAGGTGAGACCGTGACTCTGGTCTCGACGGGCACGTGTACTTTGACTGCATCCCAAGCAGGTTCATCTACTGTTCGAGCTGCAACTAACGTCGTAAGAAGTTTTCAGATTACTAGAGGAACGACCAGTCTCGGCACCTTTACAAATCTCACCAAAACCTATGGCGACTCGACTTTCACTTTAGACACTGTGACCTCTACGGTTGCCGGAACTTTTACATTCACGAGTTTAAATACTTCAGTAGTCACAATCTCAAGTAGAACAGCGACGATTGCAGGTGCCGGCACAGCATCCATCCGATTGTTGTTTACACCGACGGATAGTGCTAAATGGGAGACGGCCACTGTTACCGGAACAATTACCGTTAATAAGAAGTCACTCAACGTCACTGCGCCATCAAATACTGTCGAATTTGGATCGCCGAGATCTACCTTCGCTAGCTCATTGAGTCCGACCTACAGCGGGTTTGTTGCTGGTGAATCCGCGAGTGTAATCAATATAGCCCCAACATGTCGCGAAACTGACACTTACACCGCCACTACTTCACCTGTAACTTCTCCATACACGATTACGTGCTCTGGTGGCTCAGATGATAATTACTCATTTACTTACACAACAGGCTTGTTGACGGTAACTCGAAATGATATGAACGAATACACCGATGCTCAATTAATTAGTTCAGATCGCACGAGTGTTATTTATGGTGACGTTATTACCTTTACCGCACCTACAGTTGGCCAATTCACAAGTAGATTTACTGGTGCCTGTACTGCACTCTCTACTTGGACTGCCCGCGCAACTGCCGCCTCTGGCACATGTACCGGAACTTTTACCCAGAGCAATTTGAATTATGAGAGCCGCACCGTAGTGATGAACATTCCTACTGAAAGGCGACAACTCACTATTTCTGGCACTTCGATTGCAGATAAGCGATACGACGGAACCACAACTGCTGGATCTGTAACTTCTGGAACTCTTAGAAACCTATACGGAACAGAGACTCTGGTTCTTACAACAAGCGCCAGTGCATACTCAACAGCAGATGCTGGAACCGGGAAAGTTTCAACCCTGACCTATTCGATAGCAAATGGAACAGGTCTTGCATCCAATTATTTAGCTCCTGCAAGTGAAACGGCGACTGCAACCGTTCTGAAAGCGCTTCCAACTTTTGGCAGTTGGCCAACAATCACAATTTCGGTCTCATCTCCGGGGGAGTCCATTACTGCTCCTTCTGTGACTGCTCCACTTACCGGAGGAACTTTCACATACTCAATAGGAAACTCGGCGCTAGCAACGCTGACAGGAATGACCATCACACCAGTTTCTGCTGGCACCACGACGCTACAAGCGACATTTACTCCAACTGATACAACCAATTATGAGAGTGGATCAGTTTCGGCCACGCTAACAATCAGTAAAGGAACTCGTAATATCGCTTTTGGAACAACCTCTTATTCCAAGGTATATGGCGATGGCACGTTTTCAGTAACGGCGACTCCATCGGCAGGAGCAAGCGATGGAACAATCTCCTATTCGGTCTCCGGTACAGCGTGTACCGTCAATAGTTCATCTGGGCTAGTCACAATCGCTCGAATAGGTAACTGTTCAATATCAGCGACTATCTCAACCGGACTCAACTATGACCAAGTAACAACTGCCACCTCAGCAACAGTCACAGTTACACGCAAGCCACTTTCTATATCAGGCACATCAATCGCCAGCCGAGTGTATTCAGGTTCAACTGCACCAGGTGCAGTCACTATTGGCACTATCTCGGGGCTAGTTTCGGGTGAATCAATTACAGCAACGGCGAGTGCATCCAATCTTTCTTCGGCAAACGCAGGTAGCTACTCAACCAACGTTTCATACTCATTAGCCAATGGCGTCGGGGGAGTAGCAACAAACTACTTACTTGCGGACGAATCAGTAACAGCTGTTTTTCAAAAGAAGTCGCTCAGGATTACCGCAAGCAATGCCAGCGTTAATTACGGCAGTTCTGCCCCAACAATTACGCCGATTTATCAAGGGTTCGCCGGAGGCGAAGATGCATCAGTTCTTGATACCGCGCCAACTTGTTCAAGCGCTTATACAAATACCACTTCTGCAGGATCGACTGTGGTTACTCAGTGTTCTGGTGCAGCCGATGGGAACTACTCATTTATTTATGAATCGGGCACCGTCACGGTCAATACAAATTCGAGAACCATTACCTTGTCCATCAGTGATGTATCGCTTCAGTACGGTGAGACCGCAACGCTTACCTCAAATATCAGCGCGGGATCTTCAGATGGAACCGTTGCTTATTTAACGTCTCAGCCATCACTCTGCTCAATCACCGGTAATACAGTTCGAGCTGTTGCATCATCTGGAACTTGCCAAATCTCAGCCTCAATCAGTGCCGGCGTTAATTATGCTGCTGTGACTAGTACTTTCACTGCGATTACGCTCTCGAAGAGAGATCTGACAGTTACTGGTGCAACGGTCTCTCACAAAATCTATGATGGCAATGAGACCGCCACTGTCACCTCGGCTCAATTAGTAGGAGTTGTTGGCAGCGATTTTGTCCAACTTATTCCTCATGCTCGATTCGCAAACAAAAACGTTGGAAACTCCAAAGCAGTGACCTCTGCGATGAGAATTACTGGCACAGATGCCCCTAACTATCTGTTGACTCAACCTGTGTTAAGTAACGCAAATATCACTGCGCGAACCATCGCGATTAGTGGGCTATCGGTCCTCAATAGAAATTTTGATTCATCAACGGCAGCGACTATCACTGGAACTCCGGTTCTCAATGGCCTCGTTTCGGGAGATTCAGTCACAGCAATTGGATACACGACGGGAACCTTTGCCAATATGGGTCCTGGCACCAATATCGCCGTCACCACAAACATCTCCCTTGTTGGAAGTGATGCCGGAAATTATCAGTTAACTCAACCTTCACTCGCGGGAGATATTCCGCTCATCCTTGCCAATAGAATTACTTTGCTCCCTGTGACTTCAAAGCGATACGGATCAGCGCCATTTTCAATTACCGCTACTGCATCAAGTGCGTTACCTGTCGAAGTTTTTGCTCAAGGCTCAGCCTGTTCTATCCGTGGTTTTGAGATAACAATTCGAGCAGTTGGTATCTGCCAATTAAGAGCTGAGCAGGAGGGGGATGCAACTTACGAAGAAGCAGAGCCGGTCGTGGACTCCTTTACCGTTCTGGCAGCCGAGATCACTCTTACCGCTGAAAATAAAGCAATAGTTGTCGGATCCTCTGCTCCTGCCAACAGTTATCTCGTTACTGGAAATTTCGCACCAGGTGAGGCAATTTCAACTCTCACATATACATATTCGTCTGCGACCTATACAGCCTCAACCACTGCGCCTACTGCACCTGGTGTGTACAAGATTTCAATAAGCGATGTGACACTCACTTCGGGAAACCTCTCTAATTATCAGATTACATATGTCGATGGAACGTTCTCAATCGGAAGTACTTCGGATAAGAACCTCACTGCGATGTCTGTCTTTGTGCCAGGGAATCCAAATACAGATTATCTCTTTGGAGCGTTCTCTCCAACGAAGTACACCTATTCGGTCTTGCTTCCATCCAGTGCAACAACGCTGAAGGTCCGAATCGAGCGTTCATCAATCTCGACATTCAAGTCGCAAGTTCGAATCAATGACAGCGGTTACCGCACTCTTAAATACTCACTGAGCGTGGGCGGGTCAGCAGATTCAGGAGATTTACCTGTCCCAGCGACTTCAAATAGCATTTTGATTCTGATTACAGCACCAGATAAGTCAACGCTTACTTACACAATCAATGTCTACCGAGATGTCGTAACTAGAGATACCACTACGGTAGATAGTTCGAATGTTGAATCTATTGTTCTAGATCGAACAAATCAGGTCCCAACTGTGGCAACAGATGTGATTACCGGAATAACTTTCTCACCTGCAATTTCATTGACACCATCATTCTCGTTAACGACATATGCCTACACCGCAACCGTTCCTGCAACACAAAGCTCAGTCATCATCACCACAGGTTTCCAGGGAAGTGGTTTTGCAATTAAAGTCAGAGCGAACAATGGTGGCTTTAAAGCAGTAAGTAACGGCGGTAGATCGCAACCAATGTCCCTAGTTAAGGGGTCAAACCAACTCTTTGTGCGCGTGGAATCAGGGGACGGCACAGTGGTCGTTTACGCATTTACCGTCACTCGGCTTTAGGAACTGAAAGAATGCGCTCAATAACTAAGAGAAGGGGATGCTGTGTCTAAAGAAGATAAATTTATTGATGAGATCCCCTCACGTGAACTCCCACTATCTACTGTGGAGAATACGCCTCCCTTAATGCTTGATCTTCCTGATGGCCAACAACTTGTTGTTGGAAAACTTCCAGATGGCATCGTTATTGAAATTGCAACATGGCGCGGAACAGGTCGTCCAGACTCCAGAACAAATCGAATGATGCTTGGCGTTTCATACGATGAAGATGAAATCGAAGAAAAACCAAAGCGAGCAATGCTGAAGAAGTTAAAGCGCGAGAATGAAACTTCTCCGGTTACCGCAGCGGGCGAGATTGCTCAAGAGATTGAGCCGGTTGTTGCGGCGGAAACTCAAATTGCAGAAACTCAAATTCACGAAATCCAACTGCCAGAGATTGTTGTAGAAGAAGAACCAATTTTTGAGGTAGTTGCACTGCCAGGTGAAGTAGCTCTGCCAGAGGAAGCCGCTCCACTTGTGGAAGTTGTAAATCACATCGAAGAGATAGCTAGCCCAATCGAAGAGGTTGCGCCTGCACCTGTTGCTCAACCCGTTGTAGAACCTCAGCGCAATATGCAAGATCTCTTTGGTGCACGACCACGCGCACAACTTGATAGCGAAAATCGAGCACCTTTGATTGAGCGTGGGCACGAGATTGTTCGCAAACCATCAAAGAAGCGCACTCCAATAAAGTTTAATTTCAAAAACCTAATTAAACCGGTCGCGGCAGTTCTTCTCTCCATCGTGGGTGTCTATCTCCTCGTTGGACCCGGGGGAATCAGATTTACACTTCCTGAAGGTGGATTGAGGACTTCATTGAGTACGGCAGAAAATGCTCTAGTCATCGTCCGTGAGAGTTCGAACTATCAAATCGGAGATACCGTCGTTGCTGCAGTGATGACTCCAGAAAAGCCAGACTATTTCGCCAGCATTGCTGCACAATCTGATACCGAATTTGTCTTGACTGAGAACAACCTCTATCACAGCGCTTTAAGAGAAGATGTCCACGGAAAGGTCTTGCTTGTTATGCCTGGAGTCGGATATTTCCTACACAAACTTGGACTTTAATCCTGAATAAGTTGAATTCTTAATTTTCCTTGCTGAAGTACTAGCGGATCCACCTTCTCACTTGTTTTCACTGTGACTATAAGTTGAGTTAACTCATTTCTACTCACTTCAATAGCCACCGGATACTCTCTTGTTGCTTCTGAAAGTTGAAGAAATAACCTCTCCAGCTCTTTCTTCGAGATATCAAGATCGAAGTCGTTGGTATTAATCTCCAGCTTTGTCTCAATCCCAGCCAGGTTTCTGGACATGGCGTAGTTGTAGAGACTAAATATGAAGAAAGAATTGAAATACTCCGAAGTCAACAAGAATGTCCGCAGAGATAGAATCAGCAGGTTGATTCTTCTTGCAACCTCAGCATCCTTGAATTCATTAGAATCGATTACCGATACGAAATCTCTCAACTCTTGAATAATCTTCTTACGCTCAAAAACTACCAACTTCTTTGTTGACTCGATTCCTTTATAGTCGCTCATAGATTGAGCGATAAAAATCGCTTGCGCACGTTTAGCTTTATTTCTAGCGATAGTGAATCCAATTGCAATAAAGAAAATCAAGATGATAGCTGGGATAGAACCATCTAGCAGGTTTTGACAGGCATATGGCAGCTTCTCTTGGATGATCAGACTTGATGCAAGAAAGAGGACGAGGGGGAGCCACTTAAATACATTTGATGTAACCAACAAGGTAACAAAAAAGGCAGAACCTAGGATTCCATTAAAGACCCAGGGCAGGTATTGGATATCTTGGCAGGCAATAGTCTTAAGAGAGATTAATGGGAAGATAGAAATCGCGGTAAAGGATCCGATGCCTGCTAACGGAAGGGCGAACGTCTTTGATCCGAACGAAGCCGCTAAAAGAACAATTTGGAGACCGAAGAGAAGAGCTACATCTGAAGCAATTCCCAAGTAGAGGTAGCCAGGAAGGCTGATGATTGCATAGAGAAGGGTGAGAAAGATAAATCCTTTTGCTAAATATTTCACTGCTTCTTTTCGCAGTGTTTTCACATTTTGTAGATATGTCTCATGCCTTTCCGGCACGTCAAAGGTAATTCTTTGATTCAGCTGATTCCGCTCAGAAAGAAGTGAAAAATCTCCATCTAAAGATTTAATCAATCTCGCAATAGATTCTGATCGAAAGTCTGCCGCATGGTCTTTATTGTTGAGTTTTGCCTGAACCGGGGAATCATCGGAGACAGTGATAGACAATTGTCTAACATTGACGCTCGTTTCAATTTCTGAGCTCATTGGTCGCTCGCTCATATCAATGACGACATAGCATTCTGTAGCGAGGCTATGTTTTCTTATATTAAGTAGTAATTCTCGAACGATTTCACGTGTCACTTCATAGATGAGCGGATCCAAGGATGAGTCAATTCTTACATCGAAAGTTACATTTAACTCTCGGTGCTGGGACGACAATGCTTCACTACGCAGTGTTGCCTCCAAATCACTTGAAGAACTCTCATCCACTTGGTCCAGGAGGAGTAAATCTTTCTGTAGGTACTGTTTTATTTCACCTCTGTTTGAAAGGAGATTTGGTGCATTTCTGATGGCGATTAAAGTGTTAAGAACTGTGCCATGAAGCTGACCATTGAGGTGATCTTGTAAATTCAAATTCGAGATTTTTTGCGCTTCAGTAAGGTGACGGGCCTTTACCTTCTCGACGGATACTTCAATCTGGTCGTAATACTTAAGGTAAGACCTTCGAATGGCAATAGCACCAAGACCGACTATGAAGCTCCAGGAAGTTGCAAAGTAGCTAGATAGCAATTGGTTATCAACGTTGTCAGAGATTGATTGGAAATTTAACTTAGAAACAACGTATTGCACAAGAATTAGAAGATAGATAATTGCTAACGAGATTCGATAATCTTCAAAAGCTGTCGCATGGATGATCGCAGGAACAATCACTAAGCCGTATGCGAGCCATGGAGCCTGACTTTCGTTGGCAAAGACGACCGGCAAGATAAGAAGTGTCACGGGCACAGTTGCATATGCGAAAGCAGATTTTATTATGCGCTCAAAAAATAGAGCAATTAGGAAAGCTCCAATGATTATTGCTATGGCTTGTAGTTGCCAGGACTTCACAGCGCCCGGCAGAAGGGCGATGTTGATGGCCGTTGAGATTGCAATGATGAGCCAGCCAACTTTGACTACTCGTCTTAAATCGGCATCAAAGATCTCTCGATCGATACGATTTGGCGCCGAGCCAAGAAATCTTAAGATGGACACTTGGAAATCATAGTTTTCCTGCAATCAATTTATGCAATCGCAAGAAAAGACCCCCAATATGCGGACGAATACCTCTCAAGGGGCGCTCTCCCCGCAAACTATCCTTGGCACATAAAGGTTTGTTGGTCGAGCGTGGAAAGTTGTGGATGACTTCGAATATGAATGAAGAACCATCTCAAAAATTAGATCCAGTCGCCCAAGCGGCGCTGGCAGCGCTTGCATCTGCCCAAAAGTCACTTGAGGACGCAAAGGCCCAATCCCGCAAATCAGTTAAGCGTTGGAAAATCGCAGTGGGCGTTTTTCTACTCGGTCTAGTGCCTGCTATTAGTTTCACTTTCGCTGGCACAATCACCGTCAATACTAATAGTGGTGGCCGAATTGAATTCGGTCAGGGAATTACCGGTGCAACAGCCTGTGACGATAATGTCACGATTACCCCGTCAGCTCGATATGACACCTCAACTGCGCTCTTTTATCTTGAATCAATCACAGTTTCAAATGTTGATTTTGATAGCACCACAGCTACAAGTTGTTTAGGCAAAGTAATGAAGGTCAGTGTCATCGATGGCTCTGGCAATACCAGCGAATGGGGAACCGGAAATCGTTCTGTTTCGTTGCGAGTGGACTCAACGAATGCTAACTCTCTGGCAACTGAGAAAACTCCTTCTACCAACTTCGTCATGAGTACCGGCGGCGGTATTACAGAATTTGGAACGGTCTATTTTGAGTTTATCGGCCCAATTTCGCAGAGCATGCCCGGAAATGGCGTCTCAAAGATCATTATTCAAACGCAATAACGATTGGATTTCCCAGGTTCCAGTAAGGGCGTAGTAGCCTTACCCCATGACCGCATACCTCAGTGAAGTGACTCGCGAGCTTCCACTCTCACCCGTTACCTTTGGTGTTATTACATTTATCGTCTTCACCTTCATGCTCTACGTTGTACTTCGTTTAGATAAGTAAGTAGTCCACAGTTGAAGCTTGGCCTCTATGGCGGAACTTTTGATCCGATACATAACGGCCACACCCATGTAATCACAGAGCTTCTCTCTCGAAAAATTGTTGATCGAGTTCTACTGATACCTGCTGGCGAGCCTCGACTGCGAGATAACGCACCTATTGCTACGGGGCCACAGCGCCGAACCATGTGTCAATTAGCAATTAACGATCTAGCTCCAGATGTTCGTAGCAAGGTTGAAGTCAATCCAATTGAAATTCTACGTATGGGTCCTAGTTACACAATCGATACAGTCGAAGCTGTAAAGCAGACTTACCCTGATGACGAAATTATCTTGATAGTCGGAACCGATGCTCATCAGAAGATTGATCAATGGCATCGAGTTGATGAGTTATTGAAGATGGTCACGCTTGAAATAATTGAAAGGCCAGGCTCGAATAACGGCAAGGGTCGAGATATCGATGCAATCGACCTCTCTGCAACCCAAGTAAGATTAGGGCAGTCAGATCAACTATCCCCATCTGTCGCAAACTACATCAAGGAGCACAATCTCTATGTCAGCAAGCCTTAGCACAATCGCACATACTCAGATTGCCGCGCAAGCTGCTGCCGATAAGTTCGGAAGTGAGATGGTTGCCCTAGATTTATCAGAGCAAGCAGTTCTCTCTGAGGTCTTCCTTATCGTTACTGCGCAGAACGTCCGCCAGGTTTCAGCGATTTCAGATTGGGTAGAAGAGAAACTTCGCCTCGCTGGAGATAAGCCAGTACGTCGTGAAATTAGCGAAGAGTGGGCGCTGCTCGATTACTCAGATTTAGTGGTCCATATTCAGAGCAAAACGCTACGCAGTTACTACATGCTCGATCGTCTCTGGAATGACTGTCCGGTAATTCCACTCGATATTACAGAACCCTCTCCGGAAGATGAAGCAGTAAATGGCTAACACAATAATTTTGTGGCGCCACGGTCAAACAGATTGGAACGTTGCAAATAAGTTTCAGGGACATACAGATATCCCACTTAATTCGGTCGGTGAATATCAAGTAAAACACGCAGCTCGTCTCGTGGTTGATATGAAGCCAACGGCAATCATCTCTAGTGACTTAAGCCGCGCGCATAACACCGCAAAGGCTCTTTCAGATCTCAATGGATTACCTATCCATGTTGACGCACGTTTGCGCGAAACAAACTGCGGTAAGTGGGAGGGTCTCACCGGTGAAGAGATTCGCGCAGTTGATCACGCCAACTTAATTGAATGGTCACTCGGTGGAGATAATCCAGCAGGTGGTACCGGAGATCGCCGGAGCGAAGTTGGCGCCCGCGCAAAAGCTGCCATCGAAGATTTTTTGCAGGGCAAGGATGGCCAGACTCTGATTGTTGCTACCCACGGCGGTACAGCGCGCACAGTGATCGGCACATATCTCGAACTTCCAATTCCGCTCTGGTCAAAGATCGGTGGACTCTCCAACGCTTCATGGTCGGTGCTCTCGCATTCGCCAAAGGGTTGGTTGCTTACCGAGCACAATGCAGGTTCAATTCCAGAGCCAGTTCTGGGCCAAGATGGTGGCGCTGTCATACCTGATTCAATACGGTAATATTCATTTTAGTCATCGAAAAGCTTGCGATTCGAATTGGCGAAATAGCGGGGATATGGCGCAATTGGTAGCGCGCTTCCATGGCATGGAAGAGGTTAGGGGTTCGATTCCCCTTATCTCCACGCAAGTAAGATAGAAATTTAATAGTTGACCATCAGTTAAGATTGACCAATGACCACAGAACCTCAGGAGCACGCGGCATACGATTTTGCCTACGTCCAAGAGAAGTGGCTTCCAATCTGGGATCAGCTCGAACCATTTAAATCAGGTCGCGCCGATGATCCCCGCCCAAAGAAGTACGTCTTGGATATGTTCCCCTATCCATCAGGCGATCTCCACATGGGCCATGCCGAGGCATATGCACTTGGCGATGTAATTGCTCGTTATTGGATTCAAAAGGGCTTCAACGTTATGCACCCAATCGGTTGGGATGCATTCGGTCTTCCAGCAGAGAATGCCGCAATCAAGCGCAATGCAGATCCACGCGATTGGACCTACGAGAACATCGCGGTACAGAAATCTTCAATGCGTCGCTATGCATGTTCATTCGATTGGGATCGAGTATTTAACACATGCGATCCTGAGTACTACAAGTGGAATCAGTGGCTCTTCATCGAGCTTCACAAGCGCGGCCTCGCTTACCGTAAAGATTCAGCGGTTAACTGGTGCCCAGGTTGCCAAACAGTTCTTGCAAATGAACAGGTAGTTGCTGGTCTTTGCGAACGTTGCGATAGCGCCGTTACAAAGAAGAAGTTAAATCAGTGGTATTTCAAGATCACCGATTACGCAGATCGTTTGCTCGATGACATGGAACAACTTGAAGGCAAATGGCCGGAGAAGGTGTTGCAGATGCAGCGCAACTGGATTGGTCGCTCACAAGGGGCCAACGTCCAATTTGATATCGAAGGCCGCGACACACCTGTCACTATTTACACAACTCGTCCAGATACTCTGTACGGCGCAACATTTATGGTGGTTGCTGCCGATTCTGCTCTTGCTGCCGAACTAGCTGCAGGTGGACCTGTCGAAGAAGAATTTAAGAACTATCTCGAATCAGTAAAGGCAGCATCTGATATTGATCGCCTTGCAACAGATCGCCCTAAGTCAGGAGTTGATCTCAAGCGCTTTGCCATCAATCCTGTTAACGGTGCAAAGCTTCCAATCTGGGCATCTGATTACGTCTTGGCTGATTACGGAACTGGCGCAATCATGGCGGTTCCCGCTCATGATCAGCGCGACCTTGATTTTGCAAAGGCGATGAACTTGCCGGTTCAAGTTGTTGTTCAGAGCGATGAAGAAGATCCAGCAGTTTCATTTGTAGCAACTACTGGCGATGGAGTTCTAGTTAACTCAGGTTCACTCAACGGCTTAAATAAAGCAGATGCGATTGCAAAGATCACGGCCGAACTTGAGGCTAAAAACCTTGGAAAGTCAGCACGCAACTATCGTTTGCGTGATTGGCTTGTCTCTCGTCAACGTTTCTGGGGAACACCAATTCCTATCGTCCATTGCGAAAAGTGTGGTGAAGTTCCAGTTCCGGCAGATCAACTTCCTTTGACGCTTCCTGCTGCAAAAGATATCGATCTCAAGCCAAAGGGTCAGTCACCACTTGCAGCCGCAACTGATTGGGTCAATACATCGTGTCCTAAGTGCGGAGCACCTGCTCTGCGCGATTCAGACACTATGGATACCTTCGTAGACTCATCTTGGTATTACCTTCGTTATCCATCATCTACCAACCACTCTGAACCATTCTCGCGTTCAGATATCGATACCTGGTTGCCGGTTGATCAGTATGTTGGCGGCGTTACCCACGCAATCTTGCACCTGCTCTATTCACGCTTCTTCACCAAGGTCTTGAACGATATGGGGATGCTTGGATTCAACGAGCCATTTACACGCTTGCTCAATCAAGGAATGGTCTTGATGGATGGCTCTGCGATGTCTAAGTCGCGCGGTAACTTGGTAAAACTCTCTGATGAACTTGAAAAGCATGGTGTTGATGCAATCCGCCTCTCACTCGTCTTTGCAGGTCCACCAGAAGATGATGTGGATTGGGCAGATGTTTCACCATCTGGTTCAGTTAAATTCTTAAGTCGCGCTTGGCGCTTATCGGGCGATGTCACTTCTCCTGTCGGTGTTGATTTCAGTACTGGTGATATCAATCTTCGCAAGGCAACTCATAAGGCGTTGCATGATGCAGCTTTTGCAGTTGAGTCTTTCCGATTCAACGTTGCGATTGCGCGTGTGATGGAACTCGTTAATGCAACTCGTAAGGCAGTTGATTCAGGTTGTGGAGCTGCAGATCCTGCGGTGCGTGAAGCTGTAGAGGCAATCGCGATCATGCTCTCACTCGTTGCTCCATTTACCGCAGAGGAAATGTGGGAGCGACTTGGCCACAAGCCAGCAATCGCAACAGCAGGTTGGCCAACTGTTGATCCAGCGCTATTAGTTGCTGACGAAGTTGAAGCGGTTATTCAAGTCAACGGAAAGATCAAGGGGCGCATTAACGTTTCGCCATCTATCTCTGATGCTGACTTTGAAGCGGCAGCACTTGCTCACCCAGATATTGTGAAAGAACTCAATGGCGCTGCGCCAAAGAAGGTTATTGCTCGAGCACCAAAGCTCGTCAACATCGTTCTCTAATTAATTCAGCGTACGTTCAAGGAAGTCATTGAGTAAACGCTGATATTTCGCTGCCTCTTCCACATAAGTCATATGGGCAGATTCAGCAAAGACCTCCCATTGCGAACCAGCGATGCCGCTTAAATAACTCTGGTTTGAGAGCGCCGTAGATTCATCAAAGTAACCTGAAAAGATCTGAGTTGGCACGTTGATTGCACTCAGACGATCTGAAACCACATGGTGCTTCAAATTTCCCGTGCATGAAAGTTCTGAATGTCCCCACATCGCGCTGTAGACAGTTGAATCCTTTCCTGACTCTTCAATCGCAGTCATGATTTCAGGAGGAGCAGGAATGCGAATTAAATGGCGACGATAGAACTCTGCAATAGCAACACCGTATTCATCGCTATCGATAGTTCCGGCATCTTCATGACGAATCAGTGGCTCTGAGAACTGAGCAGGCATTTCAAGGGCAAGCCTTCTCGCCTCGATCTCCCAGGTGTCAGTATCAGCAAGAGCGCTAGAAAGAACCAGCGCCTTGAGCCCCTGTGGACGAGTAATTGCAATCTCAGCCGCCAGTAGCCCACCCCAGGAATGTCCAAGTAGTGCGAAGTTATCTCCGATTCCAAGGTGTTCAGTAAGCAATTTAAATTCTTCGACAAAGAGCGAAATCTGCCAGAAATCTTTAGGCTTATCAGGCAGGTGGGTCGATGCACCGCATCCGATTTGATCGTAAGAGATAGCGGGGCGACCAGATGCTTCGACATATCGCGCAATGACATTCATTGAGTGCGAAGTAAAGCCCGGGCCACCATGGGCAAGAATCAGCGGAGTCTTACCGCACTTGATATCGCCAAAGATTGTGTAGGCAGTCTCGCCATGCTGCCATTTCATTACGCCCTTATCCATAGCGCGACGGTATCAGTCCGCCATCCACAGCAGAAGTAATTTCTCACAATATTTCACTTGCGTACTTAAATATTCGAGGATGGAAAACCTACGCATTTGGTGGAGCGAACTCCACTACACAACCAATCAGAAGCGTTCACTCGCAATCATCGGCGTATTAGTTCTCGCTACCTCAACTTTCTTTATCGTCAAAACTTCAACTCCAAGTGAGGCAATCGTTGCACCACCCACCGTTGAGGTAGCTCTCTCTGAAATCATCATCGATGTTGAAGGTGAAGTTGAAAATCCTGGTGTCTATCGCCTACCTACCGGCTCACGAGTTTTTGAGGCAATCAAAGCTGCGGGGGGAGTGACGGCAAATGCCGATGCATCGGATCTCAATCAAGCACGTTTGTTATCAGATGGTGAGCAGATATATCTCTTTGCAAAGTCTCCCAAGTCATCTGGAAGCAAGAGCGCAACAAAGGTAAAACCAAAGGGCTCTTCTCTCGTTCTTCTCAACCGCGCCACTGCAAAAGAGTTTGAAGCACTTGATGGAATCGGGCCTGTGCTCGCCTCTCGCATCATCTCCTTCCGTAAAGCCAACGGTCCCTTTGCAACAATCGAAGATCTACTTAAAGTTCCAGGTATTGGCGCAGGCACGTTATCGAAATTCAAGAGCAAACTCCGCGTGTAATCGATAGTCGCACCCTCGTTCTCGGGGGTGCTACTTGGCTCGGAGCCCTTATTCAAAGTTGGTTGGCACCTGGCGTGCTCGCACTCCTTACGCTTTTAACAACGCTGCTTCTCTTTAAGTTAAATCGAAGGCATGCAGTAGTTCTGATTGTGGCGCTGCTCATGGGTTCTTCTTTGATGTCACTGCGCCAATACTCTTTAGCGCAGAGCGCGCTTCATAAAGAGAAAGGGCAGAGCGTCTCCTTAGAGGCAAGAGTGCGCACTGATCCAAGTGCCACACAATCAAAAGTCGTTGGCCGTAACTTTGTTGCGCGAAAATTCTCTTTTCTCGCCGCAACAAAATATGGTCCCGTCAGGGTCATTGCACCCAAGAGTTCAGTCTCCGGCTTGTTGCCAGGACAGAAGATTCTGATCAAAGGGCAAGTCATCGATAGCAAAGAACGTCGGGTAGCGGCGCTGATCATCGCGACCTCACCGATTGTTCAGTTAGCGCCACCATCTCTCTGGTCGAGGAAACTCGCTGATATTCGAACCGGACTACGTGATGCAAGTGGTGGTGGAGATGCGGGGGCGTTGATACCAGGGATGGTTATTGGCGATACCAGTAAACAGAGCGCTGACTTTAAGAACGATATGAGGCGGGCTGGGCTCTCTCATTTAGTTGCCGTTAGCGGCGCAAACTTTGCCATCGTTTCCGCTTTTATCTTGTGGTGCAGCCAATTTATCTTCCGCCGCACGCCAGCAAGACTTATTGCAACCTCGATCGCCTTGCTTGCATTTATTGCATTAGTGCGACCAAGCCCATCGGTACTGAGAGCTGCGGCAATGGCGGCAGTCATGTTGGTTGCGCTAGCCACACGAACGCGCGGAGATTCACTTCCCGCGTTGGGTTTTGCAATGGCGGCGGTGATTGTCATTGATCCATGGCAATCACGAGATCCCGGCTTTGCGCTATCTGTACTAGCAACGGCCGGACTCTTACTAATCGCCCCGCGCATTACTGCATACTTTCAACGATGGATTCCACGGGCTGCAGCTGCAGTAATAGCGATACCGATTGCAGCCCTTGCTCTATGTCTACCGGTAATCATCGCACTCTCTGGATACATCTCTTTAATCTCAATCATCGCAAACATAATCGCTGCTCCATTTGTAGCACCGATAACAATTGTGGGATTTATCGCTGCGCTGATATCTCCGGTATCTCCACCTATCGCCGAAATATTGCTCTTACTTATTCGACCTTTCGCGACTGTGATTACCTCTATCGCAGATTGGGCTGCGAACTTCTCGGTCATTGAAATCAACACTGGCTTGGTGGGATTTTCTATTGGAATTGCGCTGCTCCTATTGCTTGCCATCTTTGGCAAGAAAGCGCTGATTGCAATCTTGATCTGTTCCATAGTTGCTCTTTGGTGGGGGAGATTTCCAGCAGGGGATTGGGATCTCTTTATCTGCGATGTCGGTCAAGGAGATGCATATGTCATCAACCTTCATCACAATCGCGCAATTGTGATTGATGTAGGTCCGGATCCACTGCTTATGGATCAATGCTTGCGCACGCTAAAGATTGAAACTATTTCTCTTCTCATACTCACCCACCCACATGCCGATCACGTTGCAGGTTTATCGGGAGCACGTAAAGGTCGCACGGTAGAGGCAGAGTGGTATGGAAGTATCGCAGCAGGCTTTCGTGCAATCGTTGGTGAGTACTCGATAGATGTGCTCTGGCCACTTAAAGCTGGTCTGATAGATGAGAACCCCAACAACGTCAGCATCGCTGCGATTATTCGTAGCAAAGATCTCACCCTCTTCGCCGCCGGCGATATCGAGCCACCGGTACAAGAGAGGCTGCGTGGCAAGGTGGGCAGAGTCGACATTTACAAAGTCGCACACCATGGCTCGCGCTTTCAAGACACGACTTTGATGCGCGAACTATCGCCGACACTGGCGCTGGTCAGCGCAGGTGTAGGCAATTCCTACGGCCATCCTGCGCCTGAGACCATCGCTGCCTTAGAGCAACTTCGCGCTAAAGTTCGCCGTACAGATAGAGATGGTGCAATCGCAGTGGCAGCAGATAACCACGCACTCACCATCACTACCGAGAATTCGAAGCCGCATTTGATTTCGTGGAGCTAGGGGGAGCAACAATGAACGCTCTCTACCTCTTGCTTGGAAGCGAAGGCGCACTTGCCGACCGCGCTATGAAAAAAATCAGCGCCCAATTAGCGGAAGAGAAAGCTGAAGTCACAACTCTTCTTGCAGGAGATGTTATTCCGGGCGATATCGCTGATGCTTTGGCGCCCTCACTATTTTCAGAACGCCGCGCCTTAATTCTTAAAGATTTACAAGATCTTGATGATGAGTGCAAAGACGAGATTACTCGTTACCTTAATAACACTGACCCGACGACTACCGTCATCTTTATCCATAAAGGCGGCGTCAAAGGCAAAGCTCTCCTTGATGCGATTAAAAAGGCTAAGCCTGAAATCATTGCCTGTGATGCGCTCAAGAAAGAGGCAGAGAAAGAGCAGTTCATTAAAGAGCTCTTCCTCGACAGTGGACGCAAAGCAACACCGGGCGCAATCAAAGCTCTCGTCGGCGCGCTCGGCAGCGACCTACGCGAACTTCAGCAAGCAGTCTCACAACTTTCACTCGATGCACCTAAGGGCACCATTGATGAAGAGATCATCGACACCTTTCATAAGGGCCGTATTGAAACAACTGGCTTTGATGTCGCCGATGCAACTCTTGATGGTGAATTGCCAATAGCACTTGTCTGCCTTCGAAGCGCACTTGAAACTGGCACCGATCCAGTGATGGTGACATCGGCGATTGCATCTTCGCTTCGCAACCTGGCAAAGGTCTCAGGCACCAACCGAGGCGCAAAATCATTTGAGTTAGCTGGCGAACTCGGAATGGCGCCATGGCAGATAGATAAGGCCCGTCGCCAATTAGCCGGTTGGACTCCGCGCGGAATCGCTGCTGCGGTAGAGGCGGTGGCAAAGGCTGATGCCGATGTAAAAGGCGCTAGTTCAGACCCGATTTTTGCCCTCGAGAAGGCGCTCGCCACTATCGCCGCTGCCCGCGCCGCTCGCTAAAGACCTTTATTACCCGCGCTGCCCGCTCAGGCTCGATTTTGGGGGCAGCCCCTCGCGCTGATAGCCTACGACCCTGCTCAATCGCACCGATGGGCGTATTGACCAAACCTTTACCGATTAGCTTTAGGAGTTCTACACGTGGCAAATATCAAGTCGCAGATCAAGCGTATTAAGACAAATGAGAAGGCTCGCCTTCGCAACAAGTCTGTTACTTCAAGCTTTAAGACAGCGATTCGCAAGTTCCGCGACGCTCAGGCTAAGGGTGACGCTACTGCAATCACAACAGAACTTCGCGCAGCATCAAAGGCGCTCGATGTAGCTGTTGCTAAGGGTGTTATTCACAAGAACTCAGCAGCAAATAAGAAGTCTTCAATGGCTAAGGCTGCTGCAAAGGCTGGCGCTCGCTAATTTCGCGAACGCCAACCATTCA
>JBFYOW010000016.1:0-18526 GCA_041303595.1 Actinomycetes bacterium | reverse complement strand
CCATTATTGCCAAGAGATCTGCAACCGGTAGCTCAAGTTTGGAGAAGAGATCACCGAGGCCGCGTTCTGAGAGATCTGCCTCAAGGTTTTTCTTAAGGAGAAAGAGTGAAGCTGCTGTTGATGCTAAAAGATTCTCAGCTGAAGATGTATCTAACTCTCCACCCCATTTATCGGCGACATCGGCGATGGATGATGCTCGCACTCCAGGATTGACCAGGTAGGCAGCGAGATCGATATCAAAAACAACTCCGGTCATTGCGTTAATGCGGGCAAGTGACTTTCCGTCGTAGACAATCTTGGCGATAGCAGGATCTGTTGCCCACTCCCCCATCTTTGCGCCCTCCACCAAGAAGACATCACTTGCATTGAGAGCTACTGCATAGCGAAGCAATTTTTCTTCGACAGAATCGCCACTGAGTTCAAAGGCGAGAGCGATTTCACCCTTATGCGCGGAAATTTTCTTGGTGAGTTCGGCGGCAGAGATGAAATCAGATTTAACTGGCGCTCCAAAGAGGTCTCCCTGAAGTTCGTTCTTCTCGCTCTTCTTGGATTTTGGAGCGGCGCTACCTGCTTGAGCAATTGGCTTGAAGCGCTCTCTCAAAGTCTTGAACTCGAGGGTGGTGAGCAAAGGATCTATCTTTTCGAGATCCACGCCTTTCCACTCCATCGCATCGAGTGCAAAGGTAATCGGTGCATCATGTACAAGTTGAGTGAGTTCGCGGTTGCGAATCACATTATCAATATTGTCACGGAGTGCTTGCCCAACTTTTCCGCCAACTTTATCTACCTCAGATAACAACTCTTTCAGCGAACCATATTCAACAACCCACTTGGATGCCGTCTTCTCGCCGACGCCAGGAATGGAAGGCAGGTTGTCGCTAGGGTCTCCACGGAGTGCGGCGAAGTCTGGGTACTGAGCCGGAGTCATTCCGTACTTTTCAAAGACCGCCTCTGGTGTCATGCGTACGAGTTCGCTTACACCGCGCTTTGGGTAGAGAACTGTCGTCTTCTCATTAACCAACTGGAAACTATCTCGATCGCCGGTACAGATAAGAATTTCATAGCCATCGCGCTCAGCCTGCTTAGAGACTGTCGCAATCAGGTCATCTGCTTCATAACCCTCTAACTGGAAGTGCTCGATACCGCAGCCATCAATGAATTCATGGAGATAGGACATCTGAGAACGGAATTCATCGGGGGTGGAAGCGCGATTGGCTTTGTACTCCGGAAAGATTTCTGAACGGAAGGTCTGACGAGAGACATCGAAGGCAACTGCAACGTGAGTTGGCTTCTCCTCTTTAATGAGGGAAATCAACATGGTGGCGAAGCCATAGATTGCATTGGTGTGCTGACCCATTGCAGTGGTGAAGTTCTCGACTGGCAGCGCATAGAAAGCTCGGTAGGCCATTGAATGGCCATCAATTAGGAGAAGTTTCTTTGGCGTGCTCATGGCGGACATCCTATGTAACAAGTTAAGATTTCGAACTATGACGCAACCTGATTCCACTCCTGATTATTTGGCAATTCTTCGCGAACGTGGCGCTGGACATCTTGATCAGAAGATGGGCATCGAAATTATTGAAGCGTCACCGCAACGTCTTGTTGGACGCATGCCGGTTGAAGGCAATACCCAGCCTCTAGGTCTATTGCATGGTGGCGCCAATGTTGTATTGGCAGAATCACTTGGCTCAGTAGGAACCCAACTTCATGCAGGGCCAGATAGAAAGATTGTCGGCGTTGATATCAATGCAACGCATCATAAGTCTGCGACTTCCGGGTTTGTAACCGGAACTGCGACCGCTATCAGCCTTGGAAAAACAATGTGCAGCTATGAGATTGTGATTGAAAATGAAGACGGGCAGCGCACATGCACTGCCCGTATCACCTGCCTCATTCTTGCGCAGCGTTAATTAAGCCCCGTGCCCTAGATAAGCCTTGCGAATATCAGGATTATTTAATAGCTCTTGTCCAGATCCCTGCATAGTTATTGTTCCCGTCTCGAGAACATACGCACGATCTGCAATCGATAACGCCTTAGCCGCATTCTGCTCCACCAGAAGGATGGTGACATCGCGCTTTTTGATCTCTTGAATAATTTCAAAGATCTGAGCGATGAACTTAGGTGCGAGACCCATTGATGGTTCATCGAGAAGTAGAAGGCGAGGACGGCTCATAAGAGCGCGACCGATTGCAAGCATCTGCTGCTCACCACCAGAGAGAGTTCCACCCATCTGGGAGACACGTTCTTTAAGTCGAGGAAATAGATCAAATACCATCGCGAGATCTTGTTCGTTCTCTGACTTTGCTGCAGGGCGGCTGAACTTACCCATCTCGAGATTTTCTAGAACTGTCATCCCTGGAAAGATGCCGCGACCTTCAGGAGCTTGGCAAATTCCTTCAATTACCCGCTCGTATGGCTTGATATCTGAGAGCGGCTTACCTTCGTAGAGAATTTCACCACTTACTGGAGCGAGAATTCCTGAGATTGTCTTGAGCAATGTTGTCTTTCCAGCGCCGTTTGCTCCTACAAGGGTAACAATTTCGCCCGGACCTACTTCAAGAGTAATTCCTTTGATCGCTTTGATTTTTCCATATGAGACATGGAGGTCTTTAATATTAAGAAGCATCTTCGGCAACTCCTAGGTAAGCATCAATGACGCGCTGGTTATTCTGAATCTCGGCTGGCTTGCCTTCAGCAATCTTCTGTCCAAAGTCGAGCACTGAGATTCGATCTGAAATCTTCATAACTAGTGACATGTCATGCTCAATCAAGAGAACGGCGAAACCGCGATCTCGAATCTTTCCGATGAGGTTTCCGAGCTCAACTTTCTCTTGCGGATTAAATCCTGCAGCTGGTTCGTCCAGCAGGAGTACCTTTGGATTGAGCGCGAGGGCGCGAGCAATCTCAAGACGACGCTGATCTCCGTAAGGCAAGTTCTTTGCCATCTGATGAGCGCGATGATCGAGACCGATGAAAGTCAGAAGCTCCATAGCTGTTTCAAGGCTCTTCTTCTCATCACGACGACTACGAGGTACGCCAAAGAGTGAGCCTACTAGACCTGACTTGTTGAGTGCATCTGCCGCTGTTGCAACATTTTCGAGAGCCGTCATATCACCAAAGAGTCTGATGTTCTGGAAGGTCCGCCCAAGACCCTTGCGAGCGATCTTGTATGGACGCAGACCAGAAATCGCTTCACCATCAAGAAGCACTTCACCGGATGCCGGCGTGTAATACCCAGTCACGATATTAAAGACAGTTGTTTTACCTGCACCATTCGGACCGATAAGCGCAGCAATTTCCCCTTCACTCACGTGAAGGTTAACCTCATTGAGCGCGGTGACTCCGCCGAACTTTACGACCAAGTTCTTGATTTCTAGGAGCTTTTTAGACATTAGATTTTCTCCTTAAAATGTTCGCGCTTCTTTCGAGGAAGTAATCCATTTGGACGAAGGTTCATCATCACAACCATCAAAAGGCCAAAGAAGATGATGCGATAATCACTGAGGAAACGGAGTTTCTCTGGGATGTATCCAAGAAGAACTGCTCCCAGAATAACGCCCCAGATATTTCCCATTCCGCCAAGGACTACAGTCGCTAAAATCATGATTGAGAGGTTGAGAGTAAAGAGCTCTGGTTGAATTGAGCGAATCTGAGATGCATAAATTGCACCTGCTAAACCGCCGATTGCACCGCCTATGATAAAAGCCCATAACTTATATTTGAGAGTTGCTACACCCATAAACTCTGCAACATCTTCATCTTCACGTATCGCTTCCCATGCACGGCCAGGCTTGCGCTTAGTCAAGCGAAGTACGCCCCAGATAACTACCAGTAGGAGCGTCAGTGTTAGCCAGTAGTACGGGCGTGGATCCATCACTGTGAATTCGATACCAAATATTGATGTAGGACCGGGAATGCCTGTGATTCCCATCGCTCCACCGATTGCATCGGTATTGATTGCGATGATTCGAACGATTTCACCAAAGCCTAGGGTGATGATTGCAAGATAGTCACCCCGAAGACGTAATGCGGGCAGACCAAGAATTACACCAGCAAGCATTGCAAATGCCATTGCAAATGGAATGATCTCCCAGAAATTAAGTGGCGTGTGAATGCTCATCAATGCGTGGGTATATGCACCGATAGCGAAGAAGGCAACATAGCCAAGGTCGAGGATTCCAGACTTTCCCACCACAACATTGAGACCAACAGCCATGAGGCTGAACATGATTAGCGGATAAAAGAGAACCGAGCTAAACGAAGTCTCTGGTGTATCGATTACGGGATTGTTAAGAAGTGGAAGCGCATAGAAAAGCCCGATAAGCACGACGCGAAATACTGTCTTTTGAACACCAGTTGCGCCATCCCACCAGTCGCCAAAGCGATCACGCAGATTAAAACCGCTTGTACTGAGTTTTGACATATTTAAACTCTCGCTTTCTGAAGCGCTTCTCCGAAGAGGCCAGTTGGCTTAATTAAGAGAACAAGGACGAGGATGGCAAAAGTAACAACATCACGCCAGTTATATCCAAGGACCGCCGATGTGTACTGCTGAACAAGACCTAGCGCAAATGAGCCATAGAGCGCACCCTTTACATTGCCAATTCCACCGAGAACCGCCGCTGTGAATGCAGAGATTCCTACGAGGAAGCCGACATTTGCCTTCGTTGTCTCGTAGAAGACCATATAGAAGGCGGAACCCACACCGGCTAGCACACCGCCGAGGAGGAATGTGTAAGAAATAATTCGGTTAACATTTACGCCCATCAAAACTGCTGTGCGCTCATCCTGTGAGACAGCACGAATTCCGAGGCCTAGGCGTGTGTGATTGATGATGCGGTTGAGAACAATGAAAATTATTGTTGCGCCACCGATTACCAAGACCTTATCCGCTGAAAGGTAAAGGGTCCCCCAAGTAAAGAATGGATCCTTATTAATCAAACGAGGGAAATCTAGGTTTCTTGAATCTGTAATTTTGCGGAAAACTTCAACTAGAAAGAATGATGCACCAATCGCTGAGATCAATGAGCTGAGGCGACTTGCACCCATATTGCGAAGACGACGATAAGCGACAATCTCCAACAGGACCGCCGAGCCACCGCTTATTACTGCCGCTCCGACAGTAAGTAGGAGGAAGATTCCAATGAAGTTGATGAGAGGTAGTGGATCTTCATATCCAGTAAAGCCAAATAATCCGATGATGAAGTAAACAACCATCGTTCCGATCATAAAAATCTCTGAGTGCGCGAAGTTAATCAAGCGCAGTACGCCGTAGACGAGGGTGTAGCCAAGAGAAATCAACGCATAAATTGCGCCAACCACCAGACCATCAAGTGCTAACGACCAAAAATTGGTATAGAGAATTGAAAAATCCACTGTGATTCCTTTGGGTAATTGCTGCTGAGATATTGCAACGCGTGGCAGATGCTACTAGAGCATCTGCCACGCGTTATTCAATTTAACGGAGTGAGGTCAAGCGCTTATGAAAGCTGCTTTACCCAAACCATCTTTCCATTCTTGATTGTGTACTGGTTCATGACAATCTTGTCAGGATCTCCAGTAGCTGAGAATGAGATTGTTGCTCCAACTGCCTTAACGACAGCCTCTCCGAGCCACTCGTTGAGAGACTCACGAGTTGTCTTGCCAGCCTTGATTCCCTGAAGGAGAACGTATGCTGAGTTGTAAGCCTCAAGTGTGTAGAGACCGTGGTCGCGCTTAAACTTAGCCTTGTATTCCTTAGCTAGTGCTGGCGCAACCTTCTCCATTGGAAGACCTGGAGCTGTGAGGTAGGTACCTTCAGCATTCTTCTTCGCAAGCTTGATGTACTCACCATCGAGAACACCATCACCTGCAATGAACTTAACGTTCTTTGTTGCAGGATTGTCGCGAAGCGCCTTGATGAAGATAGCTGCTTCTGGGTAGTAACCACCGTAGAAGACTGCTGTTGCCTTTGACTTAGCAACCTTAGCAACTACAGATGTGAAGTTAGTTGTTCCTTCTGTAACACCGTCTGAACCGACAATGATCTTTGGTGCGTTCTTCTTCACGATTGTTGCAAGACCCTTACCGTATGAGGTTGCGTCATCAACAACGAAAAGCTTTGACTTTAGACCGATTGCGATCTGAGCTAGTGCTGGACCTTGAACAAGGTCAGAACCTACGACACGGTGGAAGTAAGGTGACTTGTTTGTAAGAGCCGGGTTGGTCGCTGATGGAGAAACAACAGGGACTTTTCCACCTTCGTATACTGGAACCGCAGCGAGTGTCTCGCCTGAGTACATTCCACCAACAACAGCGATTGCGCACTCATCTGCTACAACCTTTGCTGCAAGAGCTGGTGACTGTGCACCTGAAGCCTGTGTATCAATCGCATCGTAATCAACCTTGACCTTTGCAGTCTTGTTGTACTTATCGATTGCAAGGATTACGCCGTTAGCCTCATTGATGCCTGTTTCAGCGTATGGGCCTGTAAGTGCACCCTGGAAATAGATCTTTGGGTTTCCTGTGCATGCAGCAAATGCTGAAGGAGCAACAGCGACTGTTACGCCAACGAGCATTGTGCTAGCTGCAGCAAGAGAAATAATCTTCTTCATGTGGAGCCTTTCCTGTTTATATCCCGGGACAGGGAGGGTTGAAGGGTAGTGGGCAGAGGAGGGCGACGACAAGATGAGATGGGTAATTCGCTCACTTTGCTCATAACTTTTTGATTACAATGAGAATACTATCTCACTATTTAAGATATGAATCCCAATCTCGTACTAGCGATCGAGGGCAGCTTCTGGAGAAATTACAGCTTGAGCGACCTCTTTCATTGTGAGCCGCCTATCCATCGCTGCGCGCTGAATCCAACTAAACGCCTCTGGCTCTGAGAGGTTGAGTGCATTCATCAAGATTCCCTTGGCGCGGTCAATGATTTTGCGAGTCTCCAAACGGTCATGGAGGTCAACTACCTCATCTGCCAGAGATTTCATCTGCAGGTGGCGACTCATTGCTATTTCGATTGCAGGCACGAGATCGCCAATAGAAAATGGTTTGACGACATATGCCATGACGCCGGCATCGCGCGCACGCTCTACAAGTTCTCGCTGACTAAATGCCGTCAACATCAAAACTGGCGCAATGGAGATAATTTTTTCAGCGGCAGAGATTCCATCAAGCACCGGCATTTTCACATCGAGGATGCAGAGATCGGGCTTATGTTCGGCAGCTAAAGCGATTGCTTCTTCGCCATTAGTTGCTTCCGCGCAGACTTCATATCCAGCTTCTTGCAACATTTCGACAAGGTCCATCCGAATGAGCGCTTCATCTTCAGCGACGAGGATTCGAATGGGTGTGGCTGTCATGTGCCCCGAGTCGGATTCGAACCGACACTATGCAGTGTTTGAGACTGCCCTCTCTACCGTTGGAGTACCGAGGCTAACTGCGGTAATCCTACCTGACTAAAGGGACTACTTGTAGGCAGGAACGACGCCATCTCCTGCGTTACTTGTAAGCAGGAACGACGCCATTGACCGCATCGCCCACAGTATGGACGCGCATTGCATTTGTTGAACCAGGAATCCCTGGAGGGGCGCCAGCGACGATGACAACCTGCTCGCCAATTGCAGCGCGTTTCGAATCAATCAAGATGCGATCTGCCTGAAGAACCATATCGTCGGTGTGCTTCACCATTGGAGAAATTAGTGGCTCGATTCCCCATGAGAGAGCGAGGCGGTTATACGTGCCTTCTTCAGGGGTAATTGCCAAAATTGGAAGGTAGGAGCGCAAACGAGAGATACGGCGAGCAGAATCACCAGATTGAGTAAATGTAACTAAATACTTCACTCCTAAGACTGCACCTACCTCAGTAGCAGCTTTAGTGATTGCGCCACCTTTTGTACGAGGTGCATGTGTCAAAGGACGAATGCGATCAAGACCTTGCTCTTCTGTCTTTTCTATGATGCGCGCCATTGTTTGAACAGCTTCAATTGCAAAATCTCCAACCGAGGTCTCACCTGAGAGCATCAAAGCATCTGCTCCATCCAGAACTGCGTTGGCACAATCTGTTGCCTCTGCACGGGTAGGACGTGAATTTGAAATCATTGAATCAAGCATCTGCGTTGCAACAATGACCGGCTTTGCCGCATCACGAGCAAGTTCGACGCAACGCTTTTGGACCATCGGCACATCTTCAATAGGCATTTCGACGCCAAGATCACCACGTGCCACCATAATTCCATCGAATGCATCAACAATCTCTTGCAAATTATCAACCGCTTGCGGCTTTTCAATCTTTGCAATGACTGGAACTCGAATTCCAACTTCATCCATGATCGCGTGGACATCTTTAATATCTGCTGCATTACGAACGAATGAGAGTGCGATGAAATCTGCGCCCGCACGAAGCCCCCAGCGAAGATCATCTGCATCTTTCTCAGACATCGCAGGAACCGATACTGCTACTCCAGGAAGATTGAGGCCCTTATTGTTGCTCACGGCACCAGGGAAGATGCACTTCGTTACAACATCGTTGCCTTTGACTTCTATAACTTCTACAGTCACCTTGCCATCATCAATCATGATGAAATCACCAGGCTTGCAATCACCGGGAAGGCCCTTGTAGGTAGTGCCCACGCGCTCCTTGGTACCAGGAACCTCATCTGTAGTGATGGTGAAAATATCTCCACGCGCGAGCTCATGTGGACCATTTTCAAAACGAGCCAAACGAATCTTTGGACCTTGTAGGTCAACGAGTATTGCTACTGCCTTTCCCGCTTCCTTAGCAGCTTCGCGAACGCGATTGAGACGTCCTTGATGCTCTTCGTAGGAACCATGTGAGAGGTTGAGTCGGGCCATATTCATTCCAGCAGCGATGAGTTCTCGCACCTTCTCTGGAGATTCAACAGCTGGACCCATTGTGCATACAATTTTCGCGCGGCGCATGGCAGTACCTTATCTATTAATGAAGTGAACCAACTATTACTAGCCAGTTTTCACCTGTGATTTATCTGGCTTTAGACCAGCATCTGTCGAGTAGTTGGTTCGATTGGAGAATGCAGTTGCGTCTCCCCCATCAAATAGCGATCTACTGCAGCCGCTGCAGAGCGACCTTCGGCAATAGCCCACACAATGAGTGACTGTCCGCGACCAGCATCTCCGGCAACGAAGACATCTTCCTGATTTGTTTGGAACTCACCATTGCGCTTGAGATTTCCACGTTCATCAAGTTCAACTTCAAGTTGATCTATCAGAACGGTTTTCTCTGGCCCAGTAAAGCCCATAGCAAGGAATGCGAAATCAGCGGGAAGCTCACGCTCTGTTCCTGGAATGCTTTCAAATTTTCCATTAACGAATTGAGTCTCAACAATCTTAAGTGCACGCAAGTTTCCATTTTCATCACCTAAGAATTCTTCAGTGCTCACGCCAAAAATTCGATTGTCGAGCTCTTCATGAGCTGATGAGACGCGGAAGATCATTGGATATGTCGGCCACGGTTGACCCGATGGACGTTCTTCGGTCGGACGCGGCATGATCTCGAGCTGAGTGACGCTTGCTGCACCTTGACGAACCGATGTACCAAGACAATCAGCACCTGTATCTCCACCACCGAGAATGACGACATGCTTACCCGCGACATTTATTGCTGGGTTATCAACTTCTCCTAGCGCTTGTTTATTTCCCCATGGCAAGAACTCCATCGCCTGGTAAACACCTTTGAGGTCGCGACCCTTAACGTTGAGATCGCGCCATTGGGTCGCACCAATTGCAACGAGAACTGCGTCATAACGGGTGCGGAGTGCTTGACCGGTGATATCTGTACCGGCAGCAATACCTGGACGGAAACGTGTTCCCTCTTGTTCCATTTGAGCTAAACGGCGATCGAGAATGTTCTTCTCCATCTTAAACTCAGGAATTCCGTAACGAAGCAATCCACCAATTTTATCTGCGCGTTCAAAGACGGCGACGGTGTGACCAGCGCGAGTCAATTGCTGTGCTGCTGCTAATCCGGCTGGGCCGGAACCAATTACCGCGACAGTCTTACCTGTGAGGCGATCTGGAATCATCGGCTTTACAGCGCCGAAACCAAATGCCTCCTCGATAGTGCGAAGTTCAACCTGCTTGATCGTTACTGCATCGCGGTTAATTCCTACTACGCATGCCGTTTCACACGGTGCTGGGCAGAGACGTCCAGTGAACTCAGGGAAGTTGTTGGTCGCATGGAGACGGTCAATCGCATCTGATTTGTATCCCCGATACATCAAGTCATTCCACTCTGGAATCAAGTTGCCGAGTGGACAACCGTTGTGACAGAAAGGAATTCCGCAATCCATGCAACGGCCAGCCTGCTTCTGTAAATGCTCGAAGCTCTGAGGCTCATAGACCTCGCGCCAATCTTGGATGCGCACATCGACTGGACGACGCTTTGGCGTTTCGCGCGGAGTCGTCATAAAGCCCTTTGGATCAGCCATTTGCTGCCACCTCCATTACATAGTGATCTGCTGGTAATCCTTCATCAGTCGCACGCTTCATCGATGCAAGTACACGTGCATAGTCACGTGGCATGATGAGTGAGAAACGTGCAAGCGCTGCATCCCAATCTGCTAGAAGATCGGTAGCTACCTGCGATCCAGTCTCTTTCTGGAATTCTTGGACCGCATCGTGAAGACGTTCGCGTTCATCTTGCGGAATAGCAAGAACATCGACCATTTCTCCATTAACAAGTGCAGCATTAAGGTCGAGCACAAATGCGCGACCGCCTGACATACCAGCAGCAATATTGCGACCAGTACGCCCGAGAATTACCACAGTGCCACCAGTCATATATTCGAGCGCATGGTCTCCTACGCCTTCAACAACTGCGGTAGCACCAGAGTTACGCACACAGAAACGTTCGCCGACTAAACCTCGGATAAAGATTTCACCGGAGGTTGCGCCGTATCCAATAACGTTTCCAGCAATAACATTTTCTTCGGAAGCAAAGGTTGCCTTCTCATCTGGACGGACAACTACACGTCCACCCGAGATTCCCTTGCCAACGTAATCGTTAGAGTCACCAAAGAGTCGGATAGCCATCCCCCGAGGAGTGAATGCACCAAGAGATTGACCAGCTGAGCCACGGAGAGTGATATCAATAGTTCCGGTTGGCAATCCCTCTGCTCCGTACTTACGAGTGATCTCTGCTCCCAACATTGTTCCTACGGTGCGATTGACGTTTCGTACCGAGAGATCCATCGAAACTTTCTCACCCTTAGTCAGTGCCGGTGCTGCCTTTTCGATAAGAGTGTTATCGAGCGCTGCCGCCAGACCGTGATCTTGGGTCGTTGTGCAATAGAGAGAAGAATCAACATCAGGGCGAACAAGAAGTGGAGATAGATCGAGACCAGCAGTCTTCCAATGATCTACCGCCTTCTTCGTCTCAAGATACTCAACATGCCCGATTGCCTCGAGTAATGTGCGGAATCCGAGAGATGCCAAGATCTCACGAACTTCTTCAGCAATGTACTCGAAGAAAGTTTCAACAAATTCTGGCTTACCGGTGAATTTCTTACGAAGATCAGGGTTCTGTGTCGCCACGCCAACTGGACATGTATCAAGATGGCAGACGCGCATCATGATGCATCCAGAGACCACGAGGGGTGCAGTTGCAAAACCAAACTCCTCCGCTCCGAGAAGTGCAGCGATAACAACATCGCGCCCGGTCTTCATCTGACCATCAGCCTGAACAACGATGCGATCACGAAGTCCATTGAGTAGAAGGGTCTGCTGTGTTTCAGCAAGACCGAGCTCCCATGGAGCGCCTGCATGCTTGAGGGATGTTAGAGGAGATGCTCCTGTTCCACCATCGTGGCCCGAAATCAGAACTACATCGGCATGGGCTTTAGAGACACCTGCTGCAACAGTTCCGACGCCTACTTCAGCAACAAGCTTGACGTGCACTCGAGCATCTTTATTGGCATTTTTAAGATCATGAATCAACTGTGCAAGATCCTCAATTGAGTAAATATCGTGGTGAGGTGGTGGTGAAATCAAGCCAACACCTGGGGTAGAGAATCGAGCTTTTGCAATCCATGGATAGACCTTGTTGCCCGGAAGCTGCCCGCCTTCGCCCGGCTTTGCTCCCTGTGCAATTTTAATCTGAATATCATCAGCATTAACAAGATAATTACTTGTTACTCCAAATCGACCTGATGCTACCTGCTTGATTGCAGAACGCTTAGAGTCACCATTTTCCATGCGAATAAACCGTGAAGCATCTTCACCACCTTCACCAGTATTAGATTTCCCACCAATGCGGTTCATGGCAATCGCTAAGGTCTCATGAACTTCTTGTGATACCGAACCATATGACATGGCGCCAGTTGAGAATCGCTTCACAATCTCTGAGATTGGCTCTACTTCATCAATAGAAATCGGAGTGCGCTCCTTGAAATCAAATAATCCACGCAAGGTCATTAGAGCTTTGCTCTGATCATTGACTGCAGTTGTGTAACGCTTAAAAATGTCATAACGCTTATTGCGAGTGGAGTGCTGGAGCGCAAAGACAGTCTCTGGATTAAATAGGTGTGGCTCACCGTCGCGACGCCACTGGTACTCGCCACCTACTGGAAGCTTCTTTGCTCCAGGAACTTCGCCACCGACTGGATAGGCCAAGAAGTGACGTTTGATTGTCTCTTCTGCAATCACATCGAGGTCTACTCCACCAAGACGTGATGTAGTTCCAACGAAGAATTCATCGACCACATCTTGTGCAATACCAATCGCTTCAAAAACCTGGGCTCCGGTGTAAGACGAGATGGTCGAGATACCCATCTTTGACATCACCTTAAGCACGCCCTTACCAAGTGCCTTAATGGTGTTGCGAACTGCTTTCTCTGGCGAGATTCCAGTGATGACCCCCTGGCGCACTAAATCTTCAGCAGATTCCATTACGAGATATGGGTTAACTGCAGCTGCGCCGTAACCAATCAAAAGTGCAACATGGTGGACTTCGCGAACGTCTCCCGCTTCAACGATAAGTCCCACCTGTGTTCGGGTCTTTTCGCGAATTAAGTGATGATGAACTGCAGCAGTGAGCAAGAGTGATGGAATTGGGCAATCTTCTGCATCGCCATCGCGATCTGAGAGAACAATGACATGTGCGCCATCTTTGATCGCCTGTGAAACTTCACGCTTAATCTCTTCTAGGCGATTGCGAAGGGTGTTGCCATCGCCAGTAACAGGGAAGAGTCCCCGAACTACATAGGCGGCAAGCTCTGGGTACTCATCATCAACGTTGATGTTAATGATCTTTGCTAGTTCATCATTATCGATGACCGGAAATGCGAGTGAGATCTGCTTGCAAGAATCTGGCCCTGGGTCGAGCAAGTTGTGCTCTGGTCCTATAGAACCACCAAGACTAGTAACAAGTTCTTCTCGAATTGCATCGAGTGGCGGATTTGTAACCTGCGCGAAGAGTTGAGTGAAGTAATCAAAGAGCAGACGTGGCTTATTTGAGAGAGCAGCAATTGGTGAATCTGTTCCCATTGAGCCGAGAGCTTCTCCCCCGGACCTTGCCATGGGAGCGATAATGATCTTCAACTCTTCTTCGGTGTAGCCAAATGCTTTCTGCCGGCGCACTACAGATTTGTGTGGATAGATAATGTGCTCGCGCGCTGGGAGTTCTGAGAGCTTGACCATTCCATCTGCAAGCCATTTTCCATATGGTGCAGCATCTGCCAAAGTATCTTTAATCTCATCATCTTCGATGATGCGGCCTGCCTCGATATCAACTAAGAACATCTTTCCTGGTTGTAGACGACCCTTACGAACAATTTTCTCTGCTGGAAAATCGAGAACACCGACTTCTGAAGCAAGAACTACTAATCCATCATCGGTTACCCAGTAACGTGAAGGTCGAAGTCCATTGCGATCAAGAACAGCGCCAACTTGATGACCGTCGGTAAATGTCACACATGCTGGTCCATCCCATGGCTCCATCATTGATGCGTGAAATGCATAGAAATCACGGCGCTTGGCCGACATCGTTGCGTGGTTCTCCCATGCCTCAGGAATCATCATGAGAACTGAATGAGGAAGTGAACGGCCACCAAGATAGAGAAGCTCGAGGACTTCATCAAATGATGCCGAGTCAGAACCAGACATTTCAACAATTGGATAGATACGCTCTAGATCTCCTGCGAAATTATCACTCTTGAGAAGTGATTCACGTGCACGCATCCAATTGCGATTCCCTTTAACGGTATTGATTTCACCATTGTGAGCAATAAAGCGATATGGATGGGCTAGTGGCCATGATGGGAATGTATTTGTTGAAAAGCGTGAGTGAACGAGCGCAAGTGGAGAAACAACGCGTTCATCGCTGAGGTCTGGGAAGAACTCTTCGAGTTGACCGGTTGTGAGCATTCCCTTGTACACGATTGTTTGTGATGATAAAGATGGGAAATAGAGATCAAGTGCATGCTCTGCTCGCTTGCGAAGACAGAAGACTTTACGATCGAGTGATACTCCGGTCTCGCCTTGAGCGCCTGCAATAAATACTTGCTGGAAATCTGGCATAACTGAGAGTGCAGTCTTTCCAAGAGAAGCCGAGTTGATTGGGAGCGAGCGCCATCCAAGAACGGTGAGGCCTTCCTCGATTGCTAATTTTTCAATCTCGCCTTTGAGATCTTTGCCCGCACCTGATGCATCTCGGGCGACGAATGCGATACCTGATGCATATGAACCTTCGGCAGGCAGGGTGAAGTCAACAACTGCGCGATAGAAAGCATCTGGAATACGAATGAGGATTCCGGCGCCATCTCCTGAATCTGGTTCAGCTCCTGATGCTCCGCGGTGTTCTAAATTGCGCAGTGCAGTCAGAGCCTTGGCAACAATCTCGTGTGTTGCAACTCTATTGAGGGTAGCAACCATCGCAACGCCACAAGCATCGTGTTCGTTGGCAGGGTCATAGAGGCCCGTAGGTGCTGGATAATTACATTGAAGTGCCATATTCGTTGTCCTTCTTTACGCTGATAAATAGAGCAGCGGGGACAACGATGGCCCGTTAGGTGCGAAAGGGTAGCAACTACGTGGGCGCTATGACTACTTATAACGAGCCCAGTACGCCTGCAAAATTAGATAACTGTGGCGTGGAAAAGCTGGCCGATCGCTGCCGTAATGGCCATACCTAAACAGCCGCCAATTAACACTCGCAAGGTCGGGATGAGTAGCTTGGAGCCAGCAGTCTTCGCCCCAATGGCGCCGGCAATCATCAAGCCTGCGATGGTGAAGGCGACAATAGAGGCAGAGATTGTTCCGACGGTAGGCGCAAAGGCGGCGAGGAAGGGGATAAAGCCGCCCATGGCAAATGAGAGCGCTGAGGCGATTGAAGCCTGGAGTGGCTTCGCCTTACTATGAGGGTGATGTCCCAACTCATCGCGAAGATGGGCGTTGAGTGCATCCTTCTCCATTAGCTGCATCGCAACTTGGCGCGCCAAACCTTCATCGAGGCCGCGCTCCCTATAAATCTCCACCAACTCTTCTAGCTCGCCCTCTGGATCGATTGCCAAATGCTCAATCTCTAATTGGCGATCAGATTCTTCAATATCTGTCTGCGATGAGACCGAGATGTATTCACCAACTGCCATTGATAGAGCCCCTGCCGCAATTCCAGCGGCTCCGGTAGAGATGATGATTGAGCGAGCGTTATCGAGTGATGCACTCGCTGCTGCAACACCCACCATTAAAGAGGCTGTTGAAACAAGTCCGTCATTAACGCCCAATACTGCGGCGCGGAGCCAGCCAGCGCGGTGAGCCTTATGCTCAAGATTTCTAATGCGTACATCTTCTAAGGCCATATTTCTACCTTACCGTGAAATCTGTGAAAATCTACGGAAGACGAGGAGCGCAAGAACTCCCACTGAAATAGAGACAAGTACATTCACGCGCACTCCGGCGATCAAATTCGCTTCGTCAATTCGAATTAACTCAAAACCAAGCCGGCCAAGACAGTAGAGCGCAATGTAGAGCGCAAATGTCTGACCGCCTTTGAGGTTCTTACCAATTTTAAGCAAGATTAAAGCAACGCCGATGCACCAGAGTGATTCGTATAGAAATGTGGGATGGAAGGTTTCAAAATCTTTAAACCCCATCGGTCTCGCCCATGTAGGAATCTCAAGCGCCCAAGGAAGATTGGTTGGCCGTCCAAAGAGTTCTGCGTTAAACCAATTTCCCCAACGCCCGATTGCCTGCGCCAAGAGAATTCCTGGAGCGAGTGCATCAGCGAAATATCTAAATTGCGGAAGTGATCGCTTTCGCGCTAGAAGTTGATAGGAAAGGTAAGCACCGACTCCCCCTAGTGAGATTGCGCCCCAGATGCCTAAGCCACCTTGCCAGATTTTTAATATATCTCCTGGATTTCCATTCTCGCCGAAGAACTTTTCTGGCGTAGTGATGACGTGGTAGAGACGACCACCAAGAACGCCAGCAGGAACGGCAAAGATAGCCACATCACTGACAATGCCTTGTGCATCTGGATATGCAGCGAGGAAGCGCTTATTGCCTAGCCAGATTGAGATTGCTACTCCCGAGATAATGCAGAGCGCGTAGGCATGAAGTGAGAATGGCCCTAACTCCAGAACCGAAACACTCGGAGTTGGAATTGAGCGATTCACATTAACCGCGTTCTACTGCAGATTTAAACTTAGCTGCGTCAAAGTACTCTGAGTTGCGATCAATCTCTTTGCCATTGACAAAGACAGTTGGTGTTGAATTAACACCGGATTTAGACCCAGCTTCTGCGACCTTACCGACCCAGCCTTCATACTTCATATCATTGACACAAGATTGAAATGAGCTGGTAGAAATTCCAGAGGCAGCTGCAATCTCGATAATGCGCTCATTTGACCACTCCCCTGAGTTCTCTGATCTAGGTAAGTTGGCGTACATACCAAGGTGGTAATCGAGGAACTTGCCTTCATCGTTTGCACATGCCGCTCCGTTTGCCGCGCGGACAGATTCAGGACCTAGGAATGAAAGTGTATGAAAGCGAACGATTGCTTTCTTCTCTGTTATGAGTGAGTTGATGTACTTTCCATTGAGCGCCTCAAATTGCTGACAGACAGGGCATTGAAAATCTTCATAGACATCGACAACAGGTAGGTTGGTGAGTTCGCTATTGAACTCAATTGCGTAACCATTCTCAGCGCTTACAGTTGATGGAATCGCCTCTGAGACTGTTTTATTCTTTGAAAGAAGAGTAGGCACAATCATGATGCCAACGACGAGAACCACAACACCGATAACGAGATAGCGAGTGAAGTTATCTTTTCCACCTTTTGCTGCATTCTTGCCTGACATTTTTATCCTCTTTCGTATCTGGTTTATATGTAAGAAGTGGTGCTAAATATAAGGGTTATTGCCCTCGAACGCCTTGTGATAGCTCATGTGCGAGGGCGGTTACTGCCGCTAACCCCTCATCAAAGTTTGGCGCATCGAGAATAGCCTTCACAAAGGCTGAGCCAACAATCACACCATCTGCGTAGCGGGCCAAATCCTTCGCTTGCTCCCTCGTTGAGACTCCAAGGCCCACTGCAACTGGAAGTGTGCTGACTTTACGCACACGCGATACCAAGTCCTCAGCGGCGCTCAAGACAGAAGTACGTGCGCCAGTGACACCCATGATGCTTGCGGCATAGATAAAGCCTCCGGCTTTCGCCGTTACCTTCGCAAGTCGTTCATCGGAGGTGCTCGGCGCAACCACGTAAATCGGATTGATCTTTGACTCCTCGGCAGCTGCTAACCAGTTGCTCGACTCTTCGATGGTGATATCTGGGTGAATAACGCCAGAACCACCGTGGGATGCAATCGCATCAGCAAACTCGCGAACTCCATATTTTTCAATAGGGTTCCAGTAAGTCATTACAACCGAAGGAATTCCCGCTTGAGTTGCAACTCCAAGGGCATCAAGAACATCTTCGGCAGTTGTGCCATTATTCAAAGAGGTTACTGCAGCAGCTTGAATTGTTGGACCATCCATCACCGGATCGCTATATGGGAAACCAATCTCAATCGCATCTACTCCACCATCAATGAATGCTTGAACAACTCGATGGCAATCTTTTATTGTGGGAAATCCTGCTGGGATATATGCAATTAAAGCAGCGCGACCTTCGCTTCTAGTCCTTACGAAGAGATCTTCAAGCGGTGTCGACATTATTTTGAATCCATGTTGGAATCATTGAGCGGAATCCCAAAGTACTGCGCCGCGGTTTGAACATCTTTATCTCCGCGTCCTGAGAGATTAATTAAGAGGATTGCATCGGGACCGAGCTCTTTGCCGATCTTGATTGCGCCGGCAATAGCATGTGCTGTCTCAATCGCAGGAATGATTCCTTCGCTCTTTGAGAGTAGTGAGAAGGCCTCCATCGCTTCTTTATCTGTGATGGCACGGTATTCAGCGCGACCAATGTCATGAAGGTATGCATGCTCTGGACCTACGCCTGGATAATCTAAACCAGCAGAGATTGAATTTGACTCAACAGTTTGACCATTTGCATCCTGTAGAAC
>JBFYOW010000015.1:0-18884 GCA_041303595.1 Actinomycetes bacterium | reverse complement strand
CGTTGTTCCCACTCCATCAAGTTTGAACTTTGTTGGAAGGGCAACATGGGAGGCGCTCTCTGGTCGAGAGGTAACAACGAGCGTCTTCGAATCTGTTGATCAAGTGCGACACGTCTCGCTCGCAAAAGTAGCTGAAGCAATCATTATCGCTCCGGCGACTGCAGATCTAATCGCACGCATTGCAGCAGGCAGGGCAGATGATCTCTTGACCAATGTAATACTCGCATCAACATCTCCAATTTTGGTAGTTCCTGCTATGCATCCGGCGATGTGGTTTAACGAAGCCACGCAAGCAAATATTCGAACTTTAAGATCACGTGGGATCCAGATCCTCGAACCGGTAGAAGGGGCTCTCACGAGTGGCGATATTGGCAAGGGAAGATTTCCTGAGACCGCAGAGATCATCGAACATTTTCAAAACCATGTCCTGCGCGAAAGGGATATGACTGGCGTCAAGGTTCTCGTTACGGCAGGGGGAACGCGAGAAGCGATTGACCCAGTTCGCTTTATTGGAAATAAATCCACTGGAATGCAGGGGATTGCCTTGGCAGAAGCAGCGCTTGCGCGCGGGGCAGATGTAACACTCATCATCGCTAATAGCAGCCTTGAAACAAGCCCTGCGATGAAGAGATTTGATGTCACATCAGTTTCTGAACTTGCAGATCTTCTCGCAGTCGAGTTTTTATCAAGCGATATTCTGATGATGTCAGCAGCTATCTCTGATGTCAGGCCGGAGAGTACGTCTCCAGAGAAGATTAAAAAGGGTGATTTGAATCAGATCACTCTGATTGAGAATCCCGATCTTCTTGCAGCGCTTCCTGCACATCTTTCGCAGAAAATCATTGTCGCATTCGCTGCCGAGACCGACAGTGATTCTGTATCAGCGGCGCAATCGAAGATGAAGCGAAAGCGGGCTGATTTGATTTACCTTAATAACGTATCAAATGGAAAGATCTTCGGCTCCTCCATTACAACTGGTCAAATCATTGATTCAAGCGGTGTTCTAGAAGGTTTCTCCGATGTTTCAAAAGACACCCTCGCCCATGCTCTTATAAATCACGCTCTCTCGAAGTTCAATAAGTTAGGATAGCCAAATGTCTAAACGCCTCTTCACCTCAGAATCTGTTACCGAAGGCCATCCAGATAAGATTGCTGATCAAATATCTGATGCCATCCTTGACTCTCTCCTTACTCAAGATCCAGCGAGCCGTGTGGCAGTTGAAACTTTAATCACAACCGGTCAAGTTCACGTGGCAGGTGAAGTCACCACATCCGGATATGCAGATGTGATGGGGATAGTCCGAGACACCGTAATTGGCATCGGTTACGACTCATCCGTAAAAGGATTTGATGGCAATAGTTGCGGTGTCTCCATCTCTATCGGACAGCAATCGCCTGATATCGCTCAAGGAGTAGATGATGCCTTCGAGCACCGCGTTGCTTCTGCGAGCGATCCACTTGATCTTCAAGGTGCTGGCGATCAAGGGCTTATGTTTGGATATGCGTGTGATGATACGAAGGAGTTAATGCCTCTTCCAATCTATCTTGCACACCAGTTATCGCAGCAACTTTCATTGGTGCGTAAATCTGGTCAACTGCCATATCTTCGTCCTGACGGCAAGACTCAAGTAACGATTGAATACGACGGTGATCGCGCAGTAGCTCTCGATACAGTGGTCATCTCAAGCCAACATGCCGAAGAGGTTGATGTGGCAAAGCAGTTGACGCCAGAAGTTATAAAGTATGTAATCGATCCTATTCTTGAGAAGATTGATCTTCCGCGAAATGATTTACGCACACTTATCAATCCAACAGGTCGCTTTGTCGTCGGTGGACCTATGGGTGATGCTGGCCTTACCGGACGCAAAATTATCGTCGATACTTACGGAGGAATGGCCCGCCACGGTGGTGGAGCATTCTCGGGTAAGGACCCTTCAAAGGTAGATCGTTCTGCAGCATATGCGATGCGTTGGGTTGCCAAGAATGTAGTGGCGGCTGGATTAGCGCGCCGTTGCGAAGTTCAAGTTGCTTATGCAATTGGAAAAGCACAGCCGGTTGGAGTTTTTGTTGAAACTTTCGGAACTGAGACAGTCAGCATCTCAAAAATTCAAAGCGCTGTGCTCGCAACTTTCGATCTCCGTCCAGCGGCAATCATTAGAGACCTCAATTTATTGCGTCCGATTTATTCTCAAACAGCCTCTTACGGACACTTTGGTCGCGAATTACCTGATTTCACTTGGGAGAAGACCAACCGTGTTGTCGAACTTCAAGCGGCAGTGAAGTAAAGCGATCTGCCTAGAATCTTCTGATGATTAAGGGTGGGCTCAGGCTCAAGCGAGAGTTAGTGGTCAACGCCCCAGAGAAGCCGGTAGGTGAGTTAGTTGTTGCCAATGTCTGGGTTGATGCATCGGTCTACCATCTCGACGGTGAATTCTCCTATCTGATTCCGGGAAATCTTTCGCATAGCCTCTCAATTGGTTCGCTGGTATCGATACCTTTTCATGGTCGTGAGGTGATTGGCGTAGTTCTTTCTCTCTCTGAACTAGGCAATTTATCTGGATTGAAGAGCATCTCAAAGATTATTGGTAGCGCTCCTCTGCTATCGGAGTCTGTGATTTCATTGGTTCGAGCAGCTGCTGCTAGATATGCCTGCCATCCTTTTGATTTGATTCGTTCGGCGATTCCTGATCGCGTTGCAGGTGTGGAGCGAGATTTTGTGGAGCGCGAAGTTCCATTAGAGAATGTAAATCAAAGCGATCCGCTTCGCATCTATCTTCAATTACCCCCATCTGTACCCAGAGCCGCACTGATGGCGAAGAAGTTGAGTGAGCTGCTGAAAGATGGTCCCGCAATTGCACTCGTTCCTGACGCACGCGAACTTAGGGCTCTCAGTAATGAATTGAACCTGGCACAAATCGACCATGTGGAGATTGGTTCTCATCTCTCAAAGTCAGAGAATTTCTTAAGTTTTCTCAAAGCAAGGTATGGCGACACCACTCTAGTGATTGGAACGCGCTCAGCTGTTTTCACCCCACTTCATGGCCTTAAGACAATCTTTATATTCAATGAAGGATCGGAACATTTCTATGAGCGACGTTCCCCTGGATGGAACGTGCGAGATATCGGATTACTAAGGTCCCAGTTGGAGCGCGTCAATGCAGTTTTTGCTGGATACTCGCCGAGCGTAGAGGTAGCCAGATTAATAGACGAAGGTTGGATCTCCTACAAACGCACTAGAGCAAAAGCTTCAATCCAGACAATTTCATCCGTTAACGGTGAACTCTTGCCCTCTCGTGCACTTACCACAATTAAGAGAGCGCTGGATTCTGGACCGGTCTTATTTCTGGTTCCGCTTAAAGGTTATGCGCAGGCTATTCGTTGTCAGAAGTGTCGAACTATCTCTCGCTGCACTTGCGGAGGAGCGCATGAGAAAACCGGCGCACAATCGCCCATTTCATGTAACCACTGTCAAGAAAAGGTACACAATTGGCGCTGCATCTGGTGCCAGAGCGAAGTCCCATCTCTTCTCTCTCGAGGAATAGAAAGGCACCATCTTGAAATCGGAAAACTTTTTCCTGGCAGAAAGGTCCAGATTTCTAGCTCCGAACATTTGATTACTGAAGATGTTTCAGAAGGCATCGTTATTTCGACACCAGGAAGTGCGCCATCGACAGAAAGTGGCTATTCGTCAGTTGTGATTCTTGAAGGTAATCGCTTCCTCAATCAACCTGATATGAGATCCTCGGAACGTATTCGAGAGATGTACTTCTCGCATACAGCTCTCGTTCACACAGGTGGTTTAGTCCTACTTATTCAAGATGAAGGGGATCAAATCGCTACTGCACTTGCGACGTGGAACCCTTCAATTGCTCTGCAACGTGATCTCGAAGAGCGAAGAAACCTCTCGCTCCCTCCCTATGTTCGAACCGCACACTTCACTCTCGAAACCTCTGAGGCAACTCGCTTTAAAAGTGCGTTGAGCAAGGCACAAGAAGAGGGACGTTTGCCGCAATCGACTCGGATTCTTGGACCGATTCCAACAGGAGAGAAGTCGGCTCTGATTCTCACTGTTGATATTGGCGATGGCGAAACGTTACTTTCAACTCTGCACGAGTTTATGAGACGACGTAGTGCGACCAAGAAGTCGCTACCAATGCTGAGAATTGACCCATATTCACTCTCACGTTAGATAGACTGAGCCAATGCCTATCAAGCCGATTCGTCACTTTGGCGATCCCGTTCTTGTCACTCCAGCGAGCCAGGTTATTGATTTTGATAAAGAACTTCGTCTACTCGTTAAAGACCTTACTGAAACAATGCTCGATGCGCCCGGTGCAGGATTAGCAGCACCTCAGATTGGTGTGCCACTCAGAGTCTTCGTCTGGGATGTCGATGGGGCACTTGGCCATTTGATTAATCCATCTCTCGACCTAAGTGTCGAGATGCAAGATGGCGATGAGGGCTGTTTGAGTTTTCCTGAGCTGGTCTATCCGACTCCTCGTTCTCTTCGCGCCGTGGCAAAAGGCTTTAACATGCACGGTGAACCAATTGTCGTCGAAGGAACAGAGCTCCTCGCCCGTGCGCTTCAGCACGAGACGGATCACTTAGATGGAATTCTCTTCATTGATCGTTTATCGACCGAAGATCGCAAGAGTGCGATGAAGGAGATTCGAGAGTCAGAGTGGTTCGGTATGGCGAGTGAGATGGGTCTAAACCCTCAGATAAAGATCTCTCCGCACTCACCTTTCGGTCGAGGAGTTTGATGCGTATCGCTGTCGCTGCATCTCCAGAGGTTGCGATTCCATCGCTGGAGGCGCTCTTAAAATCAGAGCACACCGTAGTGAGAGTGATATCCCAACCTGATAAACCCGCGGGGCGAGGTAGAGAACTAAAGCCAACACCTGTCTCTCAATGGGCACTTGATGCAGGCATTGAACTTCAACGCCCCGTCGATAGCGCCGCTATTGCTAAGGCGGTTGAAGATTGTGATTGTGTAGTCACAATTGGATATGGCGTTTTGTTGCCGATAAGCATCTTGACTATCCCAAAATTTGGCTTTCTCAATCTTCATTTTTCGCTCTTACCCCGCTGGAGAGGCGCCGCTCCAGTGCAACGTGCCATTGAAGCGCAGGATAGCGTTACCGGCGTAACTGTCTTTCAATTAGATGAGGGGATGGACACTGGACCGATTTATACGGTGCATCGTTTCGCCCTCGACAGTGATATCACTAGCGATGAACTCTTAAAAGAACTCGGTGAAGTTGGAGTTGGAGCTTTGTTGGAAACGCTAGAGAAGATAGAGCTAGGTGTTCGGCCCGTAGCTCAAAGTAGCCAAGGAGCAACTCGTGCACTAAAACTCTCACGAAGCGAAGGTGAGATTGATTGGAGCCTTCCAGCCGAAGAAGTCTCAGCGAAAATTAGGGCCTTTACCTCAAAGCCCGGAGCATGGACAACCTTTCGAGGTTACTCGCTCAAGTTATCTACACCAGTAATCTCTTCATTCATACTAAAGCCCGGAGAGATTTCCCTAATGGAGAAGCGGCTCTATATCGGCACTGGTTCCAAGGCACTTGAGATTGAGAATGTAACTGCGCAAGGAAAGCAGGAGATGAAAGCTCTCGCTTGGGCCAATGGAGTGCGACTTGTTGCGGGTGATCGTTGTGAGTAATTTCCCACCAAAGAAATTTACAAAGCCACGTCCAGACCAGGCAAGATTGTTGGCCTATGACATCATCTCTGAAGTCAACCGACGAGATGGATATAGCAATCTTTTGCTGCCACAGGCACTTGCGGCCTCAACGATGGATGAACGTGATCGTGGTTTCACAACAGAGCTCGTCTACGGAACTCTACGTATGCAAGGACTATATGATTTCATCTTTACTCAAATCAGCGATAGAAAATGGAGCGATGTCGATGCCGATATTGTCGATTTAGCTCGGATGGGAGCGCATCAGATATTTTCAATGCGCACGCCGATGCATGCAGCGGTATCCGCAACTGTTGATGTGGCTCGAAAGCAGTTGGGGGAGTCCAAGGGTAGTTTTATCAACGCCTTGATGCGTAAAGCTGGAGCAAAGGAGCTCAATCAATGGATCGAACCTTTAGACCAGATTAAAGATCCAGTTGAACGACTTGCAATCAAGTATTCGCACCCAGAATGGATCGTCTCTGCTTACTTGGATCTACTTAAGGATCTCGATCTTGTTGAATCCGAATTAATCTCAAATAACACCGCTGCACAACCAACTCTAGTTTCATGGCCGGGTTCGTCAACTCAGGAGGAGTTGGTTGCTCTCGGGGCAGTCGCAACTAGTTATTCACAGTACGGAGCTCGCTTTGCTGGAGCACCTGGTTCATTAGAGTTGATTCGCCACAGGAAGGCCGGTGTACAGGATGAGGGTTCACAGTTAGTCGCCTTAATCTTCGCCGAGATTACAAAAGATTCAAAATCTACCCTTGATCTTTGTGCTGGTCCGGGCGGGAAGGCGGCGCTTCTCTCGCACCTGATTGAGGTTCGAGGCGGTGATTTTGTTGCAAATGAGATTTCAGAGCCACGAGCAAAGCTGGTAAAGAATGTAATCGGTAAGTTCGGAGTTATCGTCGGCGATGGCCGCAAGATTGCAGATGGAAACCGTACCTTCGATGCAATATTGGCCGATGTTCCTTGCACCGGTATAGGAGCACTTCGCAGACGTCCGGAGGTTCGCTGGCGGCGAACCCTGAAAGATCTCTCACCTCTACTCGTTCTGCAAATGGAGTTAGCCGATGCCGCTATCTCTGTGCTCAATCCAGGTGGTTACTTCGGATATGCAACTTGTTCGCCACATTATGCAGAGACCACAGGTCAGGTGAAGCAGATTCTAAAGAAACACCCAGAGCTCACTCTGATAGATATAACTCCCTATCTTCCGAGCAATCTTGGTGAGGCAACACGTGATGGTGCCCTTTCACTTTGGGGCAATAGACACAATACCGACTCTATGTTCCTCGCTCTTTTCAGGTTAGAAAAATAGGATATTTCCATGTCAAGAGATATCAGAATTACACCCAGCATTCTCAACGCTGATCGCGAAAATCTTTCTTCAGAGATCGCAAAGATAGCTAGCGTCTCTGACTTTATCCATCTCGATGTGATGGATAATATTTTTGTACCAAACTTCACCTTCGACTTTGATGCTGCTAAAGAAATCATCAAATCCACTCCAATCCCTGTGGATTCTCATCTCATGGTCTCTGAGGTAGATCAAATTGCCATTTCATATGCAGAGGCAGGAAGTGCAAGCGTTACCGTTCATGTTGAGGCCGTGAAGGACCTAAGGGCCACAGCGCGGGGGATTCGCGCAGCAGGCGCTCGGGCAGCCATCGCATTTAAGCCAGGTACCGGGATAGATGATTATCTTCAGTATCTCGACGACGTTGATATGTTCTTGATTATGACTGTAGAGCCAGGCTTTGGCGGCCAAGCATTTATGGAGAGTATGTTGGAAAAGGTCACCAAGACACGGGCTGCCATCGGAGATCGCCCAATATGGCTACAGGTAGATGGTGGCATCTCGCTTGAAACTATTGAACGCGCAGCGGCGGCAGGGGCCGATACCTTCGTTGCCGGTAGCGCTGTCTTTAACTCTGATGATCCATTAATGATGGTTCAAGCGTTACGAGAAAAGGCTAGAATCGCCTCATGAAATCATTTGATGAGCTCTGGCTTGAACTTGCTGAGAAAGTCGCGAGTAAGGCGGAGGGTTCAGCAACTGTTGCCGCTGTCGAAGCCGGAGTTCATACAATCGGCAAGAAAATTCTTGAAGAGGCCGGAGAAGTATGGCTCGCCGCTGAACATGAGAGCGATGCAGCGTTAGCTGAAGAGATTAGTCAATTGATTTATCACCTGCAGACACTCATGCTTGCTCGAGGCCTCACTCCATCTGATATTTATAAGTACCTCTAAGAGAGAAGATTATGTTAAGAATTGCAGTCCCCAATAAAGGTTCGCTAGCTGACTCTTCTATTTCAATCTTGAAGGAGGCTGGCTATCGTCAGCGTAGTGATTCTAGAGATCTAGTTCTCACTGATGCCGCCAACGGTGTTGAGTTCTACTACCTCCGGCCACGAGATATCGCCATCTATGTTGGCTCAGGCGAGCTCGAAGCAGGTATTACCGGTCGTGACCTCCTGATTGACTCAGGGGCAAGCGCTGAAGAAGTCCTTTCTTTAGATTTCGGTGGATCAACCTTTAGGTTCGCCGGTCCTGCCGGCTCGGGTCTTTCTCTCTCATCAATCGGCGGAAGGCGTATTGCCACTGCCTATCCAGGACTTGTTGGCACCTATCTCGCAGAGCGATCTATTGTGGCAAATGTAGTCCGACTCGACGGAGCAGTAGAAAGCTCTGTGCGATTAGGAGTTGCTGATCTCATCGCTGATGTTGTCAGCACCGGGAACACGCTACGTCAGGCAGGTCTTGAAGTTTTTGGAGATCCAATTCTGACATCCGAGGCAATTCTGATTAAGCGTCCAGGAGTTGAAGTTCCAGCCGGCCTTGATATTTTGATTCGTCGCCTGCAAGGAGTGGTGACAGCCCGCCAATACGTTCTCCTTGACTACGACATTCCAAAGGTCTCAATTGAAGCCGCGTGCGCAATTACTCCCGGTCTTGAGTCACCGACGATTTCACCGCTTCAAAAAACGGATTGGGTGGCAGTAAGAGCGATGGTTTTGCGCACTGAAACAAATCGCCTAATGGATGAGCTATGGGCGCTCGGCGCTCGTGGAATTCTCGTTACCGATATCCACGCTTGTCGCCTCTAATTACTTTCTTGTTGCCCCAGCTTCTTCGATCTCTTCTCGGGTAATACCAAGAAGATAAAGAACTGAATCTAAATAAGGGGCACTCAGCGAACTATCTGCAGCAGCTTTGACTGCTGGTTTTGCGTTAAAAGCAATACCTAAACCGGCTGCAGCAATCATATCTAGGTCATTTGCGCCATCGCCTATCGCAATAGTTTGTGCGAGCGAAACGCCTTCCAGTGCTGCAAAGTCACGGAGCGCTGTTGCCTTTGCGGCACGATCGATAACTTCACCAGTTACTTTTCCGGTTAACTTCCCATCGAGAATCTCAAGAGTATTGGCTCGGTAGTGTGAAATCTCTAACTCTTTTAATAGCGGCTCAATTACAACAGAAAAACCTCCGGATACAACGGCGACGCTATGTCCGAGCTTCTTTAGGGTCGAGACTAATGTGCGGGCTCCCGGAGTGAGAAGAACTTCACTTCGAACTTCATCGATGACACTTTCAGGCAAACCTGCCAAGAGCGCAACTCGAGCGCGAAGACTTGCTTCAAAGTCGAGTTCGCCTTTCATCGCAGATTCAGTAATCGCCTTTATCTCATCGCCTTTTCCTGCTTTGGCACCAAGGAGTTCGATTACCTCTTGTTGAATAAGGGTCGAATCAACATCCATCACGATCAACTTTTTGGCCCACCGCATTAAACCGCCAGGGGAGACCGCGATATCAACCGCATGTTTATTGGCTACCGTGGCAAGAGATGGCCGAATGCAATTCTGATCAACCTCAGAGACAACAAATTCAATTGCGGTGATGGGATAACTTGCGGTCCGATGAATTCGTTCAATATTTCCGCCATGTTCTGCAATCTCTGAAGCGATAGCGCTAATTGCTGCGGGATGAAGTGGATTACCGAGAGCAACAACATGCATAAGCCCCGTTTTAGCTGCGATAGTAGAACCAGCCTGGCTTTGGAACGAGGTAGCAATGTCTACGCCGAGGCGCTCTGCACATGCGGTGAGATCTTCATCGATTGCATGGCGATGATCAGGATTGAGGGCGATCAGTACGGTGAGAATTACCCGATCACGAGCAACCACCTGCTCTATATCGAGAACGGTGATGGCGAAAGGGGAGAGAGTCTCGAAGAGCGCTTGCGTGATTCCGGGGGTATCGACACCTGAGAGGAGAATTAACCCCGTAAATTGGCTCTTTTCTTCAATCATGGGGCTAGGTTAGTACGAATCACTCCAAGCGCGTTGAATATCTGCCGCGGATTTCACTATCAAAGATATATCGTGCAGCCATGGCTGGAGATTATGTTTTAGAGCTTCGTGATGTCACCGTACAGCGTGGCGCACGAACAATCTTGGGCCCGATTACCTTTGCCATTCGACCAGAAGAGCGTTGGGTTATCCTGGGGCCAAATGGCGCTGGTAAATCAACCCTTCTGCAGATTCTCGCGACAAAGATATTTCCTACGACAGGCTCTGTGCATGTACTTGAAAAAGAGATGGGTAGATACGACCTCTCTCAACTTAGAACCCAGATTGGCATCTGTGGCGCGTTGATATCAGAGCAGATACCAGCAAATGAAACTGTGCGCGATGTGGTTCTGACCGCCGCATATGCAATTCTCGGACGTTGGAATGAGGCATACGATCTCTGGGATGAGTCTCGCGCAAAAGCGCTTCTTACCACATTTGGCGTACGAGATTTAGAGGAGCGACGCTACGGAACTCTAAGCGAGGGCGAGCGAAAGAGAGTTCAAATCTCACGTGCTTTAATGGCAGATCCAGAACTCTTGCTACTCGATGAGCCCGCTGCTGGGCTAGATCTTGCCGGTAGAGAAGATTTATTGAAGCGTTTTTCAATTTTTGCTAATGATCCCGCCGCGCCGGCTTCAATACTTGTGACACATCATATTGAAGAGATTCCGGTTGGAACTACACACGCCTTGATTCTCAAAGATGGCAAGATTGCCGTCTCAGGTCCCATAGAACAGGTGATAACCACCGAACACATCTCGGCAGTATTCGATCATCCGATTTCTGTCTTCAGAGAAGGTGAGCGATTCTTCGCCCGATCGCAGTAAATGAACGTTGAGAACGAGCTTCCAATCTCCAAGGTGCATGCATCGTGGCTTCCATTTTTTGAGGAACAGGAAGAACTCCTGGTCCAGATATTCTCCGCAATCGATAGAGTTAATATCGCTCCAAATATTGAGAATATTTTCCGCGCCTTCGAAGAGCCGCTAGAAAGTTTCCGAGTTGTCATCTTTGGTCAAGATCCGTATCCGGGGGAAGGAGTAGCAGATGGTCTGGCTTTCTCGTCATCGCCAGGCAACACAATTCCTGCCTCACTTCGCAATATCTTTAAGGAGTATCAGAGTGATCTTGGTTTCAATCAACCGAATACTCCCGATCTCACTGCCTGGAGTACTTCTGGGGTATTCCTGCTTAACCGAACTTTGACGACAGTGCCTGGAGAACGCAATGCCCATCTTCAGAAAGGGTGGCGTACTTTCACATTAGAAGTAGCGAAACTGCTAGGGGAACGAGGAGTCGTTGCAATCCTGTGGGGAAACTACGCCAGAGAGTTATCGCCACTCTTTACGCAACGAATTGAATCCGCACACCCCAGCCCGCTATCTGCAAGGTTGGGTTTCTTTGGTTCACGACCTTTTTCCGGAGCGAATCAACTCTTGCAAGCAAACGGACTGCCGGAGATTGATTGGAGATTATAAAGAGAAGCGCCCCAGCGAGAATATCGCTGGGGCGCTTGCTACTCAATTAACCAATCCAAGTATCGATTGGAGATTGCAAGAAGTAGACCACAAATAGGCCCGCTACCAAGAGAAGTAGTGGGTGAATCTCCTTGCGGCGACCCTGGATAGCGCGAATTACTACGTGCGTAATAAATCCGGCTCCAATACCAACTGTGATGTTATATGTGAATGGCATCAAGATGATTGTAAGGAATGCTGGGATAGCAATTCCATAATCAGACCAATCAATGCCACTGATCTGTGTCATCATCAAGAAACCAACAATGATGAGAGCTGGCGTTGCAGCCTCATATGGAATCATCGCAACCAATGGAGCGAAGAGAGTTGTCAAAAGGAAACATGCTCCTGTGACTACTGACGCAAGGCCGGTACGCGCACCTTCTCCAACACCGGAAGCTGATTCGATATAGCTGGTGTTGGATGAAATGCTTGCGGCGCCTCCTGCAACAGCTGCAAGTGAGTCAACGAGAAGAATCTGCTCGTTGTAAGGAATGTTTCCATCCTTATCGATAAGCCCGCCTTCATGTCCGATTGCTGTGACTGTTCCAACTGTGTCAAAGAAGTCAGAGAGCAGAAGAGTGAAGACAAGAAGCGATGCAGCGATGATGCTTATCTCTGTGAAGCCACCAAAGAGGCTGAATTGACCGAGCAAGCTGAAATCAGGCGTTGCCACAACTTCCTTTGGAAGCGCTGGAACGTTGAGGCCCCAACCCTTTGGATTAACGAAGTTTGATCCATCAGGATTACCACCTGGGATGAAGTTAGGACCGATCTTAAATGCCTTCTCTGCGATAACTGCGGCAACTGTTGCAACCGCGATACCAATGAGGAGAGCAGCTTTAGTCTTCTTCACCATTAGTGCGATCATCAAGAAGAGACCAAGAGCAAAGACGATAACTGGCCAGCCAACAAGCTGCCCGTCATATCCAAGTGTTACTGGAACTGGACCAGTACCCGGAGTCTTACGAACGAATCCGGCATCTACCAGACCGATAAGTGCGATGAAGAGTCCAATACCAACAGAGATAGCAATCTTTAGCTGACTTGGAACCGCCTTGAAGACGGCGGTACGGAAGCCTGTGAGAACGAGAACGGTAATGATCAAACCTTCTAGAACGATCAATCCCATGGCATCTGCCCAAGACATCTGCTTTGCGATAACAACAGCGACAAATGTGTTGAGACCGAGACCGGTAGCAAGAGCTAGCGGGTAGCGCCCTACAACGCCCATCAGGATTGTGAGTACGCCTGCGACGAGCGCAGTAGCGGCAGCGATAAGAGCAATCTGAGGCTCTTTTGTTCCGCCGATGAAGTTGCCGTATTTATCCGGTGTGTAACCGATGATAAGTGGATTGAGGACCACGATATAGGCCATGGTGAAGAATGTGACGAGACCGCCGCGAACTTCTTGGGCTAATGTGGATCCACGTTCAGATATTTTAAAGAAACTATCGAGCATGGTGGACCTTCCTTACTGATTTTGTTAACGGGGGTGGTTGCGACCCCGTGTGAAATGACGGCTCACAGACCGAGAGAAGGCCGTCAGTCTAAAAGGCCAACTTCTCTACCGACTAGTCAGACGCGCCACAACACCGAGTGAAATAGCAATCGAGTTGCCAATAAGGAGGGCAAATAAGAGGGTTCCGAGACCGACAGTCCCGCCCATCAGCCAGCCAGCAGCCAAAACGGTGACCTCTATACCTAGACGTACACGACCAACCCGGATCCCGGTGGCGTTATGAATTCCAGTCATTGCCCCATCACGCGGACCTGGCCCGAGGCCACAGGTGATGTAGAGGGATGAGCCGACACCAACGAGCATGATTCCAAGAAGTACAAAGATAACTCCACCAAGATGCGAGCTCTGCTCTGGGAAGATCGTGACACCGACCTGAATAAAGGTAGCAATCAGGACGATGTTAGAGAGAGTTCCGAAACCCGGCTTCTCCCGAAGTGGAATCCAGGCAAGGAGGACAAAGATTGAGATGATAAAGGTTGAAAATCCAAGCGACCATCCAGTCTTGAGCGAAACACCTTCTGCGAAAACTGTCCATGGAGCGTTGCCAATATTTGATTGCACGAGCAGGGAATCACCCAAGCCAAAGATGGCCAGACCAAAGAAGAGGACCGCCGTTCGCAGAGGATTTAATTGCCAACGGTGATCAGCTCGCCAAGGGGTATTGGGAATAGTCTTATGTGGGGTGAGAAATTTCAACAACGAACGCATCCTAGAAGTCTATAGTGTCGCCATGTTTATTGGACTTGGGACTGTAATTAATCTTGGTGCAATCTTTTTTGGTTCTACCATCGGTATTGCAATTGGGCATCGCCTTAAGGGCGGCTCACAGCGATCAATTACAGATATTCTCGGTCTCATCACTCTGCTCGGAGCTGTGAGCGCTCTAATTCCGTTATGGTCCGAGGGTTTTGTCTCTGCTCTTCCACAGGGCGCACCACTGCTGGTAATTCTTCTCACGATGTTACTTGGGGGAGCAATCGGTACGTTTCTTAAGTTGGAGAATCGACTCGATGGCTTTGGTGAGAAGTTGCGGCGCCGATTTCGAGCGTCAGAGGAGAGTCCATTTGTGGAAGGATTTGTCTCCGCCTCCCTTCTGTTCTTGATTGGGCCGTTAGCGATTCTTGGGAGTATCAGTGATGGAGCGTCACAGGGGATAGATCAACTATTGCTTAAATCTTCACTCGACTTCTTTGCGGCAATGGCTTTCGCCTCAACTCTAGGTTGGGGCGTAGCTGCGTCAATTATTCCACTTGGCATCTACCAAGGTGCATGGACGCTCATTGGTTGGTATGCCGGCAATGTTTTAGAGCCATATCAGATTGATGCGATGACAATCTGTGGTGGACTGATGTTGGTAGGAATTGGATTGCGCCTTTTGGATATAAAGAAGATTGCGGTTGGGAACCTCTTGCCAGCGCTCTTCTTAGCGCCACTGATTGCAACCATTGCGACCTTGATTTAGATCGTAGGTGTTCTCCTACTCGCTGAACGGTAGAGGTTCAGGTGAGATGTGTCCCGCTCGAGATGCACGAGCAGTCACTTGTCTCATATGGTGCCGGCGACAAAGTACTTCATAAGCAACTTCGCTCTCGCGAGTGACATCACCGACAACTACTTGCTCACCTTCTGTCACCATAACGCCATTTACTGTGCGCGCATTGTGAGTCGCCCGCGACCCGCACCAGCAGAGAGCTTCCACTTGTAGGGTATTAACTCGGTCAGCCAACTCAACGAGCCGAGCCGAGCCAGGAAATAGTTTAGTTCTAAAATCAGCGAGAATACCGAAGGCATATACGTCAATGCCTAGGCCATCAACAATCTTTGCCAAGCCATCAATTTGATCTGGTTGATAGAACTGCGCTTCATCACAGATGATGTAATCGATTCGCTCACCTTTGGAAAGTCTCTCAACAACCATCTTATGGATATCAATTCCAGGGATTACTTCAATAGCTGGACTCTGTAGACCAAGTCTTGATGAAATTACGCCGCTTCCGGCTCGATCATGACTGGTAAAGATCAGGCCCCCGCGGCCTCTGCTCTGATGGTTATGCGCAGTCTGAAGCGCCAAGGTGGACTTACCACTATCCATTGTTCCGCAGTAGTAAATCAGCTCAGCCATGGCTACATACTGCCATCTACTTTAGAAAATGTCTCATCACAGAGTACTTACACTTCACGAAAGAACGCCAAGTGAGAGCAGAGTGCTCAACAATTGTGGTTTTACCATTCTGCTCGCTAGCACGCTGATGTGTGAAGCATCTCGATAGACAACAACACCGTTGAGAATTGCGGGGCATGTTGCGGCGCAGAACCACGGAGTCGGATTGATTTGTTGCCATCCAGGTGTGAAGAAGGCATCAGCAGGCTCAGTGCTGTTACAGCGATCATTTCTGCCAGCCGCTAAACAACTTGGTATGTCGCGAAGTGGATGTGGTGTATCCGAAATGTAAATGAGGTGCTCCGAAGAACCCCTGAGCGCCGCAAATGTGCGAGCTTGACCTTCGCGCCACCATTCCCCACGGGAGGCATATCCATCCGGTATTTGAAAATACTGCATTCCACTTACTAAAACAGCCATTGGCTTAATCGCCTTAATTCTTTCAATGGAGTTCTTTCTCCATTCAGAGCAATCGGCATTTTTATATCCACCAGATTCGACCTTCGCTACTGCTGGGCCAGGACAGGCCGACTTTGTGAGAGAAATTAATTGGAAATTTCGCTCGTAGGCCAACTCTTCCAGAACCGGCATCCATTGCGCAGCATGAGAATCACCGAAGAGAACAACTTTATCTTTGCTATTTGGACCATAGGTGCACTCACCAGAAAGCGTCTCACCATTATTTACGTGGCAATCATCAAGATATACGGCAGGCTTTTCCATGATTTGAGTAAGTGAATACGACTGTCCTGTTGGCAAGGTGATTGTGTTATTGGCGCTTGCGGTAATTGCTAAGCCAACTCCGGTGGCGACGATAGTGGCACCGATTGCACTTGAGACTATCTTCTTAGGCGAGAGCGTCATGTGGCGCAGAGGTTGTTCTACAAACTTATGAGTGAGGTGAGCCAGTAGCACGGTAGCGAGAATTGCGACAACGCGTTCTATGATCGTGAGTCCTCGACCAAAATAGACCATCGGAATTACCAATAACGGCCAATGCCAGAGGTATAGCGGGTACGAAATTTCGCCTAACCACTGCGTTACGCGAAGATTGCTAAAGAAGTTGAAGATGAGCGGCCACGACGAGATAGAAGCTATCGCTATCGCAGTTCCGATAACCGGAGCAAGCGCCGCAGTTCCAGGAAATGGCGTGCTTTCGGTGTACATGAAACTTGCGTAGAGAATGAGCCCCAGTGCAATCCACGGGTAAATGGCGGAAAGCTTATATTTTCCGGAGATCGTCAGTAACAGCGCACCTACACCGAGTTCCCAAGCTCTGGTCGGCAGAGAATAAAAGGCCCAAATTGGTTGGACGTTGGTGAGATAGAGGCTAAAGATGAAGGATGCGATCGTTATGAGAGCGATTACCTTGAAAAGGTACTTTCTGCCACCAAATTTAAAGGCAAGCACCACAATAACTGGCCAGAAGAGATAGAACTGTTCTTCTACGGCGAGAGACCAGAAGTGGATTACAACCGGAGGTACGGCATTGAGGTTCTGGTAATCCATCTGCCAGAAAGCAAAGAGAAAGTTAGATACGTATACCGCCGCGGCGAAGATATCTTTTCCAAGATTCTCTCTCATCGTTCCAGGGTAGAAATACCAAGCAGAGAGCGCCGTAATCATTAAGACGGTAAATGAGGTAGGAAGCAATCGCTTGATACGACGAAGATAGAAAGCTTTGAAATCCAACGAGTTTGTGATCTCGATTTCTCGAAGAATTAGCCCGGTGATGAGATATCCCGATATTACATAGAAAATATCGACTCCGATATATCCACCATCAACTACGTGAGCATGGAAGAGAAGTACCAATATTGCCGCTAAAGCACGTAGCGCTTGTATCTGTGGGATGCGCATCTAACTTTAAGCTTTCACCAGGGATCTTAGGTTTACCTGAGGATATTTTGCAGCGATTTTATCTCGCCCTCCTAAACCCTCTATCTCAAAAATCACTACTACTTCTGAGATGGTTCCGCCGAGCTCTTCAACGATTTCAATCGCTGCTAGCAATGTTCCACCTGTAGCAAGTACATCATCGACAATCAGAACCTGATCCTTTGGTCCAACGGCATCGATGTGCGCTTCAATAACATCGGTACCGTATTCAAGACCATAACTCTTAGCGATTGTTTGATACGGGAGTTTTCCGGCTTTACGTAATGGAATGAAGCCGACTCCGCGAGAGAGCGCAATTGCAGACCCTACGATGAATCCGCGAGCCTCGATTCCGGCAACACATGTATAGCTGTGATCGCTGGTCGCGAGCGCTGAGGTAATTGAGGTGAGAGCTTCTCCATTTGCAAGGAGGGGAGTGATATCTTTGAAGAGAATTCCAGGTTGTGGAAAATTTGGAATATCTCTAATGAGCGAGAGGGCTTGCGAAAGCTCCATCAAATGCTCCATTTCATGCTTTCAAATGGCGAGCCATCGAAAGTAACTGTGTCCGAAAGGGGACTTGAACCCCTAATCCCTTGCGAGAACTAGCACCTCAAGCTAGCGCGTCTGCCAATTCCGCCACCCGGACGAGTGTCCCCGTCACCTAAGAAGCGCAGCCGCGAAGCCAAGCCTATGTGATGGGGTTGAATATCGAGCGCAAGGATAGCAATGCGCCGCCTCGCACGCAAAAGCGGAAGTTGATACGGCCGGCAACCGCTTTCTTGGGAGAGAATGGGCCTATGAGCACATTTCCAACGCTAGAAGAAGAGACCATCTCTATCTGCCAAGATCTTATTCGTATCCCTTCCGTCAATTTTGGGGAAGGCAAGGGAGATGAGAAGGCGGTTGCGGAGTACGTTGTTGCATCGTTAGCTGAAGTTGGAATTGCTGCAAAGATTTATGAATCTGCTCCCAATCGATGCAATGTTATTGCCAACATTGAAGGCGCCGATCAGAAGCGCCCTGGATTAGTTGTTCACGGTCATATTGATGTTGTTCCAGCAAATGCCGAAGATTGGAGCGTCGATCCCTTCGCTGCTGTCATCAAAGACGGCATGATCTGGGGTCGTGGCGCTGTTGATATGAAGAATGTCGATGCAATGTTGTTGGCTATTGTTCGAAATTGGGCTCGCACTGGTTACAAACCTCCACGAAACATTGTGCTTGCATTCTTTGCCGATGAAGAGGCAGGAAGCAGCTACGGCTCTCGCTACATGACCGCACATCACCCTGAAGTTTTTGCAGGTTGTACTGAGGCAATCTCAGAGGTGGGCGGTTTCTCTGTCACAGTGGGAGATGGGAAACGCCTCTATTTTGTAGAAGCTGCCCAAAAAGGTATCCATTGGATGAAATTAACCGCTGATGGAAGAGCTGGACACGGTTCAATGATGAACGATGAGAATGCGCTCACTGCACTCTCTGAAGCAGTTGCAAAGATTGGTCGCTATCAATGGCCTCAGCGATATACAAAGACTGTCAAACTTCTCTTTCAGAAAATAGCAGAGGCAACTGGTAAGCCATATAACGAGAACGATTTGCGCCCATTACTTAAAGAAATTGGTCCGACGGCAAGAATGATTGGCGCGACCCTTCAGAACACCGCTAATCCAACAATGCTCGAAGCCGGATATAAAGCAAATGTCATTCCGGGTAGCGCAAGTGCGACTATCGATGGTCGATTCCTTCCAGGGTATGA
>JBFYOW010000014.1:0-19504 GCA_041303595.1 Actinomycetes bacterium | reverse complement strand
GTGGAAGGAATATCGCGAGCTTGATCCATCAGTAATCGGACAACTCGTAAAGGGTAAATTCCTTATCGACGGGCGCAACATGCTCGATCGCGATCGCTGGCGCAACGCTGGTTGGCGCGTTCATGCGCTAGGTCGCACTGATTAATTAAAAACCAGTTTTGGTATTGCGACGGGCGCTCAATTGGGCGCCCTTTGCTCTTGCCTCTTCCGATAATGAAGTGAGTTGAGCTTCAATCTTCTTAGCTACTGATGCATCCGCTGAACCGATGATGCGCGCAGCAAGGATTCCAGCATTCTTAGCGTTATCAATGCCCACCGTTGCAACAGGAATTCCACCCGGCATTTGAACGATTGAGAGCAGCGAATCCATGCCTTCAAGGTTCTTGAGTGAAACAGGAACGCCGATAACAGGAAGTGTTGTAAGGGATGCCACCATTCCTGGAAGATGAGCTGCTCCCCCAGCGCCAGCGATGATTACCTTGTAACCCTTTGCTGCAGCACTCTTTGCAAAATCAACCATCGCTTCTGGCATGCGGTGTGCAGAGATAACGTCTGCGGTGTAGCTAATACCAAATGAATCAAGAGCTTTCGCTGCCTCTTCCATGATTGGCCAATCAGAATCTGATCCCATGATGATTGCTACATCATTACTCATCGATTACCCCGCTCATGTAGTCGCGTGCATGTTGGATTTCTTGGGTTAAGTGTAGAAGGTCATCGCCACAAGCGGTAATGTGGCCAATTTTGCGCCCCTTACGTACTTCTTTCTTGTATTGATGAAAATGCAATGATGGGTTTCTCGCCATCAAATGAAGATATGGGCGATACATATCCATCTTCTCGCCTCCTAATACATTTCCCATCACTGCGTATTTGTGGTTCATAGCAGGACTACCCAATGGGAGATCCAAAATTGCGCGAAGATGTTGCTCAAATTGAGAGGTTACTGAGCCTTCAATGGACCAGTGGCCTGAATTATGTGGTCGCATAGCAAGTTCATTGATAAAAATCGATTCATCTTTGATAAACATCTCCACTGCCATTACTCCAACAACGCCAACTTCTTGCGCAATTTCAAGAGCAAGCCTCTGTGCCTCTTCAGCAACTGCAGATGAAATATTCTGTGCCGGAGTTACAGTCATCACGCAAATTCCATCTTCTTGGACAGTCTCTACCGGTGCCCACGACGTTGCCTGGCCATGAGGTGAACGAGCAACCAAAACGGCAATTTCTCTATCAAAATTAATCAGTTCCTCAATTAATAGCGGTGATGCATGGAGGAGGATTTCGCTAAGTTCAGATTCAGAATTAACTTTCCAGACGCCGCGTCCGTCATATCCACCGCTAATCGCCTTAGCAATCAGCGGATAATGCTTCACTTCAGATGCATGTGAAATTACATCTGATTTTGGGGCTGGGAAGTTGGCAAGTTTTTCGCGCATGGCAGCTTTATCTTGAGAGTAGATAAATGCTGACGAGGATGGGTAGACCTTGATGCCTTCTGCCTCTATTCCTTTTATAACAGAGAGCGGAACGAGCTCGTGTTCAAAGGTGAGCACATCGCAATGCCGGGCAAAGTCGAGCACTTGAGCAAGATTGGTGTAGTCACCAATAATGTGATTTGTGATCTGAGCACCGGAATCATCTTTATCTGCAGCAAATAATAAGAGATCGACACCGAGCGCTGTTGCAGGGGCAACCATCATTCGAGCAAGCTGACCGGCGCCAATGACTCCGACACGTGGGAAACGATTGCTCACTTGCCTATCGTAGATGAACTACATCCCCCACAGTTACTTCGCTGCCATTTTCCAGCAATAAGGCTCCAGCATTTGAGATGTCTACCGCTTTTGAATGAATAACTTCACCACCTGGAAGCGTGACCTCCACATCTCTACCCAAAGTCACTGATGCAGATCGATACTCAGCCAGGAAACTCTTATCGAGTTCCCACATCTCTACATTGATTTCAAAGTGATTGATAATTGTCGCAAGAATTTCGTTGCGGTCTAAATTAGAAAAACCTTCAAGTGCTAAAGATGTAGCGCTTTCAACCGGTAGCTCTTCGGTTGTCATCCCTACGTTGATGCCTATTCCTAGAACAACACCTTTCTTTGTTGCTTGCGCAATCATTCCAACAAACTTCTTTTCGCCGATTAACAGATCGTTAGGCCATTTGATTCCAACCGACACTTGTGGGTCTAAAGTTGTAAGCGCTTCTTGCACGCTAATTCCAGCAAGTAGAGTCAAGAAGGCCCACTCTTCTCGTTCCACCTTTGGTTCGATATAAATTGAGAATGTCAGTGCTGACATCGGCGGTGCAGTAAATGTGCGATCCAATCTGCCACGACCACTTGTTTGATACTCACTTGCAAGAATTGTCTTTGGGATAGCAGTTTCATTACTCGCGAGTTGAAATAAATCATCTTGCGTTGATCCGGTGACTTCAACCACGCTTACCCGCCAGTACCGCGAGATTGAGTGCGATAGCAGCGATTTATTTAGTGGCGCTCTTGGCGCATCAGTACCCACGGCTAGTACCTTAAGCGCATGAGCCATGATCTACATACCACCGCGGGAAAAATTGAAGACCTCCGCGCTCGAATTGATGAAGCCGTCCACGCTGGATCTGCGCGTGCGGTAGAGAAGCAGCACGCTAAAGGCAAGAAGACCGCTCGCGAACGTATTGAGATGCTCGTTGATACCGACTCATTTACAGAGATCGATGAATTTGCGCGCCATCGCGCACATAACTTTGGCATGGAAGAGAACCGCCCATATGGCGATGGCGTTGTTATTGGAACGGCAACAGTAGATGGTCGCCCTATCGCTCTCTACTCGCAAGACTTCACTGTCTTTGGTGGATCACTAGGCGAAGTACACGCGGAAAAGATTGTAAAGATTGCCGACTTCGCACTGAAATCTGGAATTCCTCTTATTGGAATCAATGACTCGGGTGGAGCACGTATCCAGGAAGGCGTGGCATCACTCAACGGTTACGGAAAAATTTTCCGACTCAATACCCGCTCATCCGGCGTCATTCCCCAGATCTCTCTCATCCTTGGTCCATGTGCAGGTGGTTCGGCATATTCACCAGCGCTGACTGACTTCACTGTCATGGTGAAGGAGACCTCAAATATGTTCATCACCGGTCCAGATGTAATCAAGACTGTAACTGGTGAAGATGTTGGCATGGAAGAACTCGGTGGCGCGTATACACATAACACCAAATCTGGAAATGCTCACTACATGGCTGATTCAGAAGCTGATGCCATTGATTATGTGAAGGCGCTCTTGTCATATCTACCTTCAAATAACATGGATGGATCTCCAGTATTGCCTCCAACTGAGACGTTAGAGAAGAAAACATCTGACACTGCGCTCAACGCTTTGATTCCAGATAGCCCAAACCAGCCTTATGACATGAAGCTTCTGATCCAAGCGCTTGTCGATGAAGGCGAGTTCCTAGAGGTTCACTCTCTTTATGCACAGAACATAGTTGTTGGATTCGCTCGAATAGAAGGTCAATCTGTCGGAATTATCGCCAACCAGCCTTCACAACTCGCAGGCACGCTCGATATCAACTCTTCTGAAAAAGCCGCCCGCTTCTTGCGTTTCTGCGATGCATTTAATATTCCAATTTTAACTCTGGTAGATGTGCCTGGATTTATGCCTGGTACTGAGCAAGAGTGGAACGGCATCATTCGACGTGGCGCCAAACTTCTCTATGCCTATGCTGAAGCATCGGTTCCGCTAGTTACCTTGATTACCCGTAAAGCTTATGGTGGAGCATTTATTGTGATGGGATCTAAGTATCTTGGAAGCGATATCAACTTTGCCTGGCCAAGTGCTGAGATTGCTGTCATGGGCGCGCAAGGTGCAGTCAATATCTTGCACCGTAAAGAAATTTCAGAGGCGAAGGATGTCGATGCGAAGCGTAAAGAACTCGTTGATGATTACACCGAGAAATTCTCTAATCCGTACCTCGCTGCAGAGCGTGGAACGATTGATAGTGTGATTGAGCCCGAAGATTCACGTCAGTACATCACAAAGGCGTTCCGCACCTTAAAGACCAAGCGCGATATCTTGCCAGCGCGTAAGCACGGAAATATTCCACTTTAATGAAGTTCACAGTTGCATCAGGACATCCCAGCGATGAGGAACTCCTCGCCCTCCATGCGGTGCTGACCAACCGCAAAGCTGTTGAATTGAAACCGATTATCAAGCGAAGTATCTTCGGATTACCTCAACTACGTCAGCCACTGCCCCATCAGGTGACTTTCGGCGCCAGAAAGTTTGATTAATGCCACGCATAGTTCTCGCATCCCAATCCACATCACGCCGCCGCCTCCTTGAGGGCGCTGGCCTGAAGCCAACAATTATCGTTAGCCATGTCGACGAAGAGACTGAATTCTTCAATGCAATGACACCGGAAGATATGGTGATAGCTCTTGCCGTAGCGAAAGCTCATACCGTGCGCGAACAGATTGATTACCCTGCAATTATTATCGGTTGCGACTCAACCTTTGATGTTGATGGTGTTTCTTTTGGCAAGCCTGGAACCCCGGATGCTGCCATTGAACGAGCAAAGAAGATCAGCGGGCGTACCGGGTTGCTTCACACCGGACATTGCATTATTGATACAGCGCAAGGAATTGAGATTGCTGATCGAGTGACAACCAAGGTCACCTTTACCGATATGAGTGATGAAGAAATCACAGACTACGTTGCATCCGGAGAACCACTTCATGTAGCTGGCGGCTTTACTCTTGACGGATTCGGTTCACCATTTATTCCAGTCATAGAGGGCGACTACACCAATGTTGTAGGAATCTCCATGCCTTTCCTGCTTAAGGCGATGAAACAACTTGGATATTCCTGGCCACAGGTAAAGGAGATGCAATGAAGCGCGTTCTAATAGCTAACCGAGGCGAAATCGCTCTTCGCGTGATCCGTGCATGTAAAGATCATGGCCTTGAGTCTGTTGCTATGTACTCAGAAGAAGATCGCGATGCGCTTCATGTGAAGAATGCTGATTTTGCTTACTCTCTAGAAGGCACTGTTGCAAAAGATACCTACCTCAATATTCCAAAGATTGTTGCTCTTGCCAAGACTGCTCAAGCAGATGCCGTGCACCCTGGTTATGGATTCCTCTCAGAGAATGCAGATTTCGCGCAAGCAGTTATCGATGCTGGATTGATTTGGATCGGTCCATCGCCATCAGCAATTAGCGCCCTCGGAGATAAAGTCTCTGCTCGTCGCATTGCAGCAGCGGCCGGTGCACCTCTTGTTGCGGGAACTAAGGATCCCGTTGAAACGGCAGATGAGGTAATTGCGTTCGCAAAAGAACATGGATTACCAGTTGCGATTAAAGCCGCTTTCGGTGGCGGTGGCCGTGGACTTAAAGTTGCCCGCACTTTAGAAGAGATTCCAGAGCTCTATGCCTCTGCTGTGCGTGAGGCAATTGCTGGTTTTGGTCGAGGTGAGTGTTTTGTTGAGCGTTACCTCGATAAACCACGCCATGTTGAGACACAAGTCTTGGCAGATAGGTTTGGAAATGCGGTTGTTGTCTCAACTCGTGACTGTTCACTTCAGCGCCGCCATCAAAAATTAGTTGAAGAAGCGCCAGCGCCCTTCTTAACCCCAGAGCAGAATGCAGAGTTGTACCGCTCTTCCAAGGCAATCATGAAGGAAGCCGGATACGTTGGAGCGGGAACATGTGAGTTCTTAGTTGGACTCGATGGCACTATCTCTTTCCTTGAAGTAAATACTCGTCTTCAAGTGGAACACCCCGTCTCTGAAGAGGTCACCGGCATCGACTTAGTTCGCCAACAATTCCGTATTGCAATGGGAGAAGCGCTCGGCTTTGAAGACCCCGTGATTCGCGGTCACTCAATTGAGTTTCGCATCAACGGTGAGGATCCAGGGCGATCATTCTTACCAGCACCTGGTCGCATTACTGAGTGGCAGATTCCAACTGGTCCAGGAGTTCGCGTTGATGCCGGTTTTCGTAAAGGTGATGTAATCGGCGGCAACTTTGATTCGCTGCTTGCCAAGTTGATTGTTACTGGTGCAACCCGTGAAGAAGCCATCCAGCGTTCACGTCGCGCTCTTGCTGAATTTGAAATTCAAGGCCTTGCAACGGCGCTCCCTTTTCATCGAGCGATTCTGGAAGATTCAAATTACACCGAGAATTTCAAGGTCTATACGAGTTATATCGAGAATGAGTTTGTAAACGAGATTCCAGCTTTCACATCTGAGCCGCTTGATGCGCAGACCAAGGCTGCAGCTGAAAAATTAGTCGCAGAGGTCAATGGCAAGCGTTTTGAGATTCTCGTGCACGCTCCCGAACCAGTCGTAAAGCGCCACCGGGCAAAGCAAGCAACTTCTGGAGGCGCATCAGGTGATGGCCTCGCCAGCCCAATGCAAGGCACAGTAGTAAAGATTGCAGTGGAAGAAGGCCAACGCGTTGAAATAGGCGACTTAATCATTGTTCTAGAAGCGATGAAGATGGAGCAGCCGCTCAACGCCCATAAGAGTGGTGTGATTAAGAACCTGAAGGCTGTAGTTGGTGAAACGGTATCGAGCGGCACCATTCTCTGTGAGATTATTGAGGCATGACCTCATCTGAACTCCTCTATCAAGATCCAATGGCTGCTGCTGCAAAAGCGGCAGCAGAGATAGCAACCCGTACCGGCATCGCCGCGCACGATGTAGCTCTAGTCATGGGCTCTGGCTGGACCTCAGCATGTGATGCACTTGGAGCGCCCGCATATGAATGTGATGCCCACGAATTGACTGGCTTTCAAGCACCGGTAGTTGAAGGCCACTCAGGGAAAGTTCGTTCTTATGAAATTAAAGGCGAACACGGAACTGTTCGTGCACTTGTCTTCTTAGGTCGTACCCACCTGTATGAAGGTAAGGGCATGGAGCCGGTTGTTCACGGAGTCAGAACAGCGGTCAAAGCAGGTTGCAAGGTAATTGTTTTGACTAATGCCTCAGGTGGAATTAACGCGGCATACAAAGTTGGCGAGCCAGTTCTTATTCGTGACCACATCTCGCTTACCGCTCAATCTCCATTATCGGGTGCGACATTTGTTGACTTGACTGACCTATATAGCAAGCGAATTCGTGGGATCGTAAAGAGTGAAGATTCTTCACTTCAAGAGGGCGTCTACGTCCATTTCCGTGGACCAACATATGAAACTCCAGCAGAGATTTTAATGATGCGCACGATTGGTGCCGACCTTGTTGGAATGTCTACCGTTCCAGAGGCGATAGCAGCACATGCGATGGGAGCGGAAGTTTTAGGCATCTCGCTAGTTTCCAATGCAGCCGCTGGAATGACTGGCGAGAAGTTAAATCATGAAGAGGTTGTAGCAGCAGGCAAGGCAGCGGCAAGTCGCATGGGCGAGCTACTTAAGAACGTTATTCCAAAACTCGTTTAAGCCGCGTAACCTCACACCTATGAACCCCTCATTGATTGCAGAAGTTAAAGCATGGATTGCTGACGATCCAGATCCGGTAACGGCGGCGCATCTTCAAGCCCTGCTCGATGCTGATGATGAAGCTGCGCTGGCACCTCTCTTTAGCGGCTTCCTGCAATTTGGAACAGCGGGTCTACGTGGAGCAATTGGAGCTGGACCTTCTCGGATGAACCGGGCAGTCGTTGGTCGTACCGCTGCCGGTCTCGCCCTTTATATGAAGCAGCGAGGCATGAAGTCAGTTGTTATTGGGCGCGATGCGCGACATGGTTCTGAGGATTACACAATCGAATCTGCGCAAATTCTTAGCGGTGCAGGCATGGAGGTCTTTATCCTCCCTCGTCCGCTCCCTACGCCGGTCCTTGCCTTTGCTACATCTCATCTCAAGTGCGATATCGGAATCATGGTTACCGCCAGCCATAATCCGCCGCAAGATAATGGGTACAAGGTCTATATCGGACCAAAGGCAGATGGTATTGAATATGCATCATCACAGATTATTAATCCAACAGATGCATTTATCGCAGAAGATATTGCTTCCATAACTTCCTTGAAAGCTCTCCCCCGAGGAGAGAAGTGGACGATTCTTGGTGAAGAGGTAATCTCTGAATACATTTCGCGAACAATTAAGTTAGCGCCACGTCCTGGTGATATCAAAGTTGTATATACCGCAATGCATGGCGTAGGGACCGAGGTCGCGCAGCGCGTCTTCAACCATGCAGGCTTTGCAACGCTAATTTTGGTCGATGAACAATGTACTCCAGATCCTGACTTCCCAACTGTTGCATTTCCGAATCCAGAAGAGCCAGGTGCTATCGACCTTGCGCTAGCAAAAGCTCGAGATTTTGGAGCGGATTTAGTAATCGCAAATGATCCCGATGCGGATCGCTGCGCAGCAGCAATCAATGATCCAAAAGTTGGCTGGCGGATGCTCCGCGGAGATGAACTCGGTGTCATATTTGGAGAATGGATCGCTCGCACTCAACCTAGTGGCACGATGGGAAATTCAATCGTTTCATCCTCAGCGCTCCGTAAAATTGCGGCTCACTACGGGGTAGATTTCAAAGAAGTACTCACCGGTTTTAAGTGGTTGGCAAAAATCGAAGATCTTGCTTACGGTTATGAGGAAGCAATTGGTTATGCTGTTGACTCTGAGACCGTAAATGATAAAGATGGAATTTCTGCGGCTCTCTTCCTTGCTCAAATTGCAATGGATCTCAAGCGCAATGACTTAACTTTAAGCGACCTGCTGGATCAGATCTGGGCACGTCACGGTTTCCATGGAACGGAACAGATTTCGATCAGAGTCTCAGATATGGGCGCAATTACGCGTCTTTTGGCGACTCTCCGTTCCAATCCACCTCAAGAAATTGCAGGTAGAGCGGTCTCTGCAATCGATGATCTAGCGGCTCCAACGGATGGTCTGCCTCCTACTGATGGTCTGCGCATCTGGCTAGACGGTGGAATTCGCATCATTGTTCGCCCATCCGGAACAGAAGCAAAGATGAAGTGTTATATCGAAGTGATTACAGCAAATGCAGAAGAATCTGCAGAGTTGATGAATGAATTACGAGATCCGCTGAAGCAGTTTTTAACTGTCTAGCTTTTAGCGGGTAATTTTAGAAGCAACCAGCGCTGCCTTGTTTATCTCGGCAGTAGCTGCTGTGAGGGCTGGAAGATAAGTCGTGAAAGTAATGCCACCGCCAATTACTGTATATCTACGTCCGTAAATACCAGCATCACCATTTAGCGCATCAAGGAATTGAGATCCGGAAATTGCTTTTGAAATGATGTCATACATCGCCTTATCTACATGCTTAACAACTGTTGCATAGAGAAATTTTCTGCTCTTTGAAGTCAGAGTGACATACTGGTCTGGCTCGCTGGAAATCATTCCGACCTGCCGGTAGTTCTTTGACTTTTGCTTGGCTGCATTGCGGGCCACTATTGATGAGAAAATTTCTGTATTTGAACCTGGGCGCGCAACGAAGATTACGTCAGCGCCAGCATCCATTGCCTGCCTTGTGGCGGTTACTGAGGAACCATTGATATATCGGACTATCGCAGTTACAGACTTCTTCGCCTCATTGACTCCAGCGAGAAATCCATCTTGGTAGAGGTCGGCTTGATTCTCATCAGCAATCATGGCAACTTTTCCACTCTTGCTCGCAATCGCAGCGCTGAAACCAGCGATAAATGCTCCTTGGGTATCTGCGAATATCAATGATGTGACGTTAAGAGCATCAATGGATGCGTCATTGAGAATTGCAAATTGTGTATTCGGAAATTCGACAGCCAATGCTTGCAGAGTTGCGGAATAACCTGAGCCCACAACGATGATTGGGTTGCAGTTCTTGGCAATTAAGGAGCGGACGCGACGCTCTCGATCTGCGCTGGTGCCATCTGTGACCACTGGTTCTACTGCAAAAGTGAACTGTTTTTGGGCTTTTTCAAGGCCAATTGCTGCCGCATCATTAAAGGAGCGATCACCACGACCGCCAATATCGTAAGCGATACCAATTGTGAGGTTCGCTGCTTGTGCAGGAACGCCGACCAAAGTGACGGCAACTAAACCAAACGAAATGAGGAGTGCACGAATCTTCATTAGCGAACCACCCCGAGATTGTTATAGGTCGCGTCCAATGTTTCTTGCGCAACTTCTCGCGCTTTCTCGGCGCCTTGATGAAGAATCGAAAGGAGGTGTGCTTCATCATTGAGAAGTTCTAGCGCATGCTCGCGAATTGGTCGGAAGTATTCGACGACTACCTCAGCGACAGCTGACTTAAAATCTCCATAACCTTTACCGGCAAATTCGTTTTCAAGATCTTGTATCGATGTTCCTGAAAGGGCTGAATGGATTGTCAGGAGATTGCTGATTCCTGGCTTCTCTTTCACATCGAAAACGACTTCGCGCCCAGCATCTGTTACGGCACTCTTAAACTTCTTGAGATTTACCTCAGGTGTATCAAGAATGTCGATCAATCCCGCACCTGACCCTGATGATTTACTCATTTTTGCTGTGGGGTCTTGAATGTCATAAATCTTGGCACCCTGCTTAAGGATGAATCCTTCTGGAATCTGAAAAGTCTGGCCATAACGTGAATTGAAACGGCCTGCAACATCGCGAGTAAGTTCGATATGTTGGCGCTGATCTTCACCAACCGGAACCAGATGCGTCTGATAAAGCAAAATATCTGCAGCCATCAACATCGGATATGTGAAGAGACCAACGCGAGCAGCATCAGCACCCGCCTTCGATGACTTGTCCTTAAATTGAGTCATACGGCTAGCTTCGCCATATCCAGTCATGCACTCCATGATCCAGCCAAGTTGATTATGTTGCGGCACCTGAGACTGAACAAAGAGCGTTGATTTTTCTGGCGAGATTCCTAGTGCAAGCAATTGCGCCGCCGACATCAAAGTACGCTTACGAAGCAACGCTGGTTCGGTCTCAACTGTTAATGCATGGAGATCGACGATGCAGTAAAAGGCGTCATGGCCATCTTGAAGCTCTACCCACTGCTTCACTGCGCCGAGGTAGTTACCTAGATGGAAGGAATCGCTGGTGGGCTGGATTCCGGAGAGGACGCGCTTCTTGCTCATAGCCGCATTCTCGCATGGCTTTCACGCTAGCGAGAGATTAATAGCCGTCCTACGCGCTTGCCTTCCATAGAAAGCACGGTGATTCGAATTCCGTTGACGCTAACGAGGTCACCTTCGACTGGGATGCGACCCAAGAAGTGCATTACATATCCACTAATGGTTTCGTATGGCCCTTCTGGGATGTCGATTCCTGCATCTCCTGAGAGATCTTCCAAGGAAGTGAGACCGTCTACCTCGAAATCACCGGTAGCAGATTCTGGCGATAGCTCTTCTTCATCGCCATCGTACTCGTCGCGAATATCTCCGATAAGTGTTTCCACGAGATCTTCCATGGTGACGATGCCATCGGTTCCACCATACTCATCGAGCACGATGGCAAGGTGCTGACGCTGTGATCGCATCTCAGTGAGGGCAGGAAGGATTCCCTTGGTGCCTGGTAAGAACATAATATTGCGACAAAGCTCTTGAATCTTCGCCTGTGAATTAATAATCGATGGATCAATTAAATCGCGAACGTGAATAAATCCAATGACCTCATCTGAAGAACCACGAACGACTGGATAGCGTGAGTGTGACTTCTCGGAAGCGAGCGCAATTGCTTTCGCAATCGTAAGTGAGCCATCGATAAAATCTACTTCTGTGCGCGGAACCATCACCTCGTGAACCTGTCGCTCAGAAGCGTTAAAGACTTCTTCTACGATGTCGCGTTCTTCCTCGCTGAGGGCAGCATGGCCTGTAACAAGATCAAGTAATTCTTCTTCCGACATCTGCTCGCGCGCCTCTTTTGGATCAATTCCAAAAATACGCACAACCACATCGGTTGATTTAGATAAGAGCCAAATAATTGGACGGAAGATATTTGCAACTAGATCAACAACTCCGGCCGACCACATTGCGATAGTTTCGGCGCGGAACAGTGCAATCTTCTTAGGAGCTAACTCACCGAAGACGAGAGAGAAATAGGCAATGATGATTGTGAGACCAATAATCGATGCAGTATTTGCTGCGCCATTATCGAGTCCTCGTTCTTCTAGCCATGGAATAACAAACTGTCCCAACTTTTCTGCACCGAGAGCGGCAGAGAGGAAGCCTGAAAGGGTGACGCCGACCTGGACTGCAGCTAAGAGTCGGTTGGGGTTGGAGTGGAGTTTGGCTACCTTGGCACCTCGTCGCCCTCGCAGCGCCACCTGGCGTACCTGGCTATCGCGCAGGGAGATCAAGGCGATTTCGGCCGCCACAAAGAGGGAGCCTAGGAGGATAAGGAAAATTACAAGCGAGATTGGGGCGAGTATTGAACCCGAGGGGCCACTGTCCATAGTGCGAGAACTATAGCGAGCCACTTCCCCTGTAGTCCACGCGGCAGATAGCCTTTCCCTGTTGGCCAACCGGCCAACGCCTTACCCTCGGACCGTCGGGCACGTACCTGCCCGGATAAGGAAGTATGAAAAATGGCATCAGTCGTTTTTGAAAATGCATCACGTATCTACCCAGGCACAACTAATCCTGCTGTAGATAAGCTCAACCTCACCGTCGCAGATGGTGAGTTCCTAGTCCTCGTTGGACCTTCAGGTTGCGGTAAGTCAACATCACTTCGTATGTTGGCCGGCCTAGAAGAGATCGACGGTGGACGCATTCTCATCGGTGATCGCGACGTCACAAACGTTGCGCCAAAAGATCGCGATATCGCAATGGTCTTCCAGTCATATGCTCTCTATCCACATATGACTGTTGCAGAGAACATGGGCTTTGCGCTCAAAATTGCAGGAGTCGATAAGGCAGAGCGTGAGAAGCGTGTTCGCGAAGCAGCGAAGTTGCTCGACCTCGAGCTCTACTTGGAGCGTAAGCCAAAGGCGCTTTCAGGTGGTCAGCGCCAGCGCGTTGCAATGGGTCGTGCAATTGTTCGCGAACCACAGGTCTTCTTGATGGATGAGCCTCTATCTAACCTCGATGCAAAGCTCCGCGTTGCAACTCGTACACAGATTGCAGCGCTACAGCGTCGCCTCGGAATCACAACAGTTTATGTAACACACGACCAGGTTGAAGCTATGACAATGGGCGATCGCGTTGCAGTTCTTAAGGATGGTCTCCTCCAGCAGGTAGATACACCTCGCAATCTTTACGACAAGCCAGCAAATGCATTCGTTGCTGGCTTTATCGGTTCACCAGCAATGAACCTTCTCACTGCTCCAGTTTCTGGCGGTAAGGCTCAGCTTGGAGATCTCAATATCGATGTTCCTGCATCTGCAGGTTCATCTGTAATTGTTGGTATCCGTCCAGAAGGATGGGCTCCAGCATCTTCCGGCTTCCATGTTCTCGTTGAAGTTGTTGAAGAGCTTGGTTCAGATGCTTTCGTGTACGGAAAGCCAGCTGATACCAACGTTCAATTCGCAAATGCTTCAGATGAAGGTGCTCAGGTCATCGTTCGATGGGATCCAAAGAATCCTCCAAAGGCTGGCGATACCATCACTGTAGTCAACGTAGCTAACGCTGTTCATCTCTTCGATGCAGCAACAGGTGCACGTATTAACTAAGTACTAATAAAAAAAGTCCCCGTCGAGAAATCGGCGGGGCTTTTTTTATTGGCCAACTTTTATACTGAAGTTCCAGAGATCGTATTCGTCGAGATTAATTGCGGTAAATCCTCGAATCTCTAGCGCTGAAACCGCCTGTGCTCGATGTTCAGTTGCATGATGAACTGCTTGCGAGAGAATAGTGCTGCGCTTGAAGACATGTTGTTCCCCCTGAAACTCTCGAGGGACATCCGCATCTGGCAGCCTTGATTGCTCTAATAACCAAGCATCTGAATCCTTAAGTATTGCTAAAACATTTGAAATATCCTGCATAAGAGGTGCTGCCTCGTCTGCATCTTTAAGGCGAGCTTCCCAAAAATTGCTCTCTTCAGGAGTAAACACTTCTCGGTCTAAGAGACGCCAGACATACCAATTTGATGCACTTCCAATGTGGCGAAGAATATTGCCAACAGTCCACTCAGGATTTACTGCGTAGGCATTAAGCGCCTCTTTCGGAAGTTCATTTATCTTTCCGATGATCTCCTGATTTGACCAGGCCATATGCTTAAGAAGCTTCTCCATATCCATTTGCCAAGGATAGGGCTATCGTTGAATATCTAACATCCCTCTCAATAGATGAACTTTTCCAGCACCTGATACTTTCCATCCACCATCGTGATAGAGCGCTGTGTTCTCATCGATACCAATCAAAGTTGTGTCTGCGCCGGCTCGAGCGATAAAGGATGTAACGCGATCTGGAAGCCAACCAAGCATCTTGTCGTAATGTGGAATCACTTCGATATCAGGCAACAAATTAAGCCCTTCACTGTGGCTGGATTTTCGAATTCCCATAATCGTTCCACCAAAGGCCATCGCACCGGCCGAACATCCAGCTAAAGATGAACCACTCTCCCACTCTTGAACAATGGCATCCCAGAGTGGCGTCCCCTTAAAGACATCAGCAATTCGGTGCGGGTCTCCACCAGAGAAGTAGATCAAACCTGCGTTCTTAACTGCCTCAATATGTTCTTCACTAAAGGCATCTTGGCGCTCGTAGATAGGTAGATAAATTGCTTCACAGCCGATTCGATCTGCCTGCTCTTCGCCTCTGCGCTGCCAGAAGATGCGACGATCATCGCCTTCATGGGCAGAAGCAGTCGGGATCTGTACGAAGGTACGTTTCTTGCCACGGGAAAAAGCAGAATGCAGGAGTCCGGTTTCGAACTCCTGCATTACTGGTAAATATTCACCTGAACCAACGAGCGCTAAAACGCCGTTGCCCTGGTTCATAGCGAATGGCCGTTAAGCCATTGCCTTCTTAAGATTTTCATCGATTGAAGCAAGGAACTGCTGCGTTGTTTGATATGGCGCATCAGGTGAGATGAGAAGTGAGAGATCCTTAGTCATCTTTCCCTGCTCAACAGTCTGCACACATACTTGCTCGAGAGTTGTTGCAAACTTTGCAAGCTCTGCATTGTTATCAAGCTTGGCACGGTGGGCAAGGCCCTGTGTCCAGGCAAAGATTGATGCGATTGGGTTGGTTGAAGTCTCCTTGCCCGCTTGGTGATCGCGGTAGTGACGTGTCACTGTTCCGTGAGCAGCCTCTGACTCGCAGACCTTTCCATCTGGTGTCATCAATACTGATGTCATCAAACCGAGTGAGCCGTAACCCTGTGCAACAGTGTCAGATTGAACGTCACCGTCGTAGTTCTTGCATGCCCAGACGTATCCACCCTCCATACGAAGTGACATAGCAACCATGTCATCGATGAGGCGGTGCTCGTACCAAATACCTGCAGCTTCAAACTGCGCTTTGAACTCTGCCTGGTAAACCTCTTCGAAGATATCCTTGAAGCGACCGTCATATGCCTTAAGGATTGTGTTCTTTGTTGAGAGATATACCGGGAACTTGCGAAGAAGTCCGTAGTTCAATGATGCACGAGCGAAGTCATAGATTGACTTATCAACGTTGTACATCGCCATTGCAACACCTGATGAGTCAAAGTTATAGACCTCATGTGTTGTTGGTTCTGATCCATCCTCTGGAACAAATGAGATTGTGAGCTTTCCTGGGCCAGCGACCTTGAAGTCAGTTGCACGGTACTGATCGCCGAATGCATGGCGGCCAATAACGATTGGCTGAGTCCAGTGAGGAACCAGACGAGGAACGTTTGAGATGATGATTGGCTCGCGGAAGATCACACCGCCGAGGATGTTACGGATTGTTCCATTAGGAGACTTCCACATCTTCTTGAGACCGAATTCCTCTACGCGAGCCTCATCTGGAGTAATTGTTGCGCATTTGATACCAACGCCATGCTTCTGGATTGCCTTAGCAGCATCAATTGTTACCTGATCATCGGTGGCATCGCGGTGCTCCATACCGAGGTCGTAGTACTCAAGATTGACGTCGAGGTAAGGCAAAATCAACTTATCCTTGATGAACTGCCACATAATGCGGGTCATCTCGTCGCCATCGAGCTCTACAACTGTTCCTTCTACTTTGATCTTTGACATAACGTTTCCTTTATTTTCGATGTGGCTTCGAGATTACTTAGAGAGTCTGTACATCTGCTTGCTTAGCGCGAACCGCTTCAGCAGCTTCCTTCAGTGATGCAACCTCTGAATCAGTGAGCTTGCTTTCAACAACCTTGCGGATACCTGACTTGCCAATCTCGGCTTCGACACCGAGATAGACGCCAGAGATTCCGTATTCGCCATCTACCCATGCGCAGACCGGCATGACATCACCTGAATCTTCGATAACAGCTTTTGCCATACGTGCTGCCGCGGCAGAAGGTGCGTAGTAAGCAGAACCTGTCTTGAGAAGTGCAACAACTTCGGCGCCACCGTTACGTGTGCGATCTACTAGTTCATCAATCTCGGCCTGTGACAACTTCTCAGACAATGGAGCGCCATTTACTGTGCAACGGCTTGGCACTGGAACCATCGTGTCACCGTGTGAACCAAGTGTCAGTGTCTTAACTGATGCAACTGAGACTCCGAGTTTTTCAGCGACGAAGTTGGTAAAGCGAGCGGTATCAAGCATTCCTGCCTGACCCATTACGCGATTCTTTGGAAAGTTTGTTGCAATCTGTGCCAACGCCGTCATCTCATCGAGTGGATTTGAAACCACGATGATGACTGCATTTGGTGAATGCTTTGCAATGTTCTCTGCAACTCCGCGGACGATTCCGGCATTGACGCCGATGAGATCCATGCGGCTCATTCCTGGCTTGCGTGGAAGTCCTGCAGTAATTACAACGACATCTGAGTTTGCTGTCTTCTCGTATCCGCCACCATCAGCTGTTGTGGTCGCACCGATAATCTTTGTCTCGAAGCCTTCGATTGAACGCGATTGGTTCATATCTAGTGCGAGACCTTCTGGCTTTCCTTCGAGAATATCTGTGAGAACAACTTCATCAAAGATGTTGTACTCAGCTAAACGAAGAGCTGTTGTTGATCCATAGAATCCTGCACCGACTACGGTGACTTTTTTGGCCATTATGCGTCCTATCGTAGGTATCTTGACGTCGAGATAACTCTACAACCCTTTTGGAAGGGCGAGAGCCAGAGCGAAGAGTACGCCCGCAATCGCTAGCGGGAAATAGCACTCGATGATGCGCCGGCGCCCCCGCGTTTGGCTCCATTGCGCCAAGGCGAAGATAGCTGTACCCAGGGCAATCATGAGGGATCCCAAACGAACTGCCCCGACGGCTCCGACCACAATGCCGACCAGGATCGCCACGCCGGCGATACGAATATGGAGCGCCGCTATCGCTCGCATGCATCCACCACATTGGTCAAGAGCATTGCGCGAGTCATTGGACCAACACCTCCTGGCATCGGTGCAATCCAACCCGCAATGTCACGAACATCAGGGTGAATATCTCCAAGTAAACCTGCCTCGGTGCGCGAGATGCCAACGTCTAAGACGGCGGCTCCCGGCTTAATCATTTCTGGAGTTAAGAAATGTGCTTGGCCAATAGCTGCAACAACTATATCTGCGCGACGTGTGTGGGCGGCAAGATCTTTAGTGCCAGTGTGTGTCAAAGTCACGGTTGCATTCTCTTGCTTGCGAGTTAAGAGCAAGCCGAGTGGGCGACCAACAGTAAGTCCGCGACCTATGACAACCACCTCTGCGCCATTGAGTGGAACTTTGTAATGGTTGAGTAATTCAACTATTCCTCGAGGCGTACATGGAAGTGGCGCATCGTAGCCAGCAACTAGTCGACCGAGGTTCATTGGATGTAATCCATCTGCATCTTTAGCAGGATCGATTGCTTCGAGAATTACCTGTGTATCGATACCTCGTGGAAGGGGTAACTGCACGATATATCCAGTGCACTCTTTAGCGTTATTGAGATCCTTTACCGCTGCTAATACATCGGCTTGTGAAGCATCTGCTGGCAAATCTACTCGGATTGAATTGATACCAACCTCTTGGCAGTCACGATGTTTACCACCAACATATGAGTGCGAACCTGGGTCATCACCGACGAGAACTGTTCCAAGACCTGGCGTGATTCCCCTAGCTTTGAGGGCGACGGTACGAGCAGCGAGTTGGTGCTTAATTGATGCCGCAAGCGCCTTGCCATCAAGAATCTCTGCCGTCATATGCAAACCTTATCTATATCGATGTAATTAAGCGTGTGAGAAGTGGCGAGTTCCAGTGAAGAACATCGCAATTCCGGCCTTTTGCGCGGCTTCAATCACCTCTTCATCGCGGACAGAGCCTCCTGGCTGAACAATCGCCAAAACTCCTGCGTTGGTTAATATCTCCAAGCCATCTGCAAATGGGAAGAAGGCATCTGATGCAGCAACGCTCCCCTTTACGCGATCTCCAGCACGGTCTACTGCAAGCTTTGCAGAATCTACCCGATTGACCTGGCCCATTCCGATACCTACAGCAGCGCCGTTGTGCGCAAGTAAAATTGCATTGCTCTTGACTGCGCGCACCGCACGCCATGCAAACTGTAAATCTGCCAAGACCTCTGCACTCACCGGTGCACCAGTAACTTGCTTCCACTGGCCTACTGAATCTCCGACAGCGTTAATCAAATCTGTTTGTTGCACTAACACTCCACCTGAGACAGGGCGCATCTCAAGCGGTGAAATCTGAGTTATTGGATTGGTGAGGATTCGGATGGATGGCTTCTTCATCAAGATTTCAAGCGCCGCTGGTTCATATTCAGGAGCGATGATTACCTCTGTGAAGATCTGCGAGAGCGGCTCTGCCATCGCAACGGTAACTTTACGATTTGCAGCAACTACTCCCCCAAAGGCAGAAACAGGGTCACATGCATGGGCCTTGAGGTAGGCATCGGCAATATCAATACCTGTAGCCACGCCACATGGATTGGCATGTTTAATAATTGCTACACATGGTTCTGAGTGATCGAGGGCGGCGCGCCAAGCGGCATCGGCATCGGTGTAATTATTAAATGACATCTCTTTACCGTGAGATTGAACTGCGCTGACGATGCCAGCCGGGCCACCGCGGTAGATGGCTGCCTGCTGATGCGGATTTTCGCCGTAGCGAAGTGTGTTCTCGCGCTTCCAGATTAATCCGAGCCAATCAGGCATATCTAGCGAAATCGTTGTGCCGAGCCAACTTGCAATGGTGAGATCGTATTCGGCAGTTGTGCGGAAAACTTCTAGTGCAAGAGCTTTACGTTCTTCTGCAGTAAATCCACCAGCTTTGATAGCAGCAATTGCTTCGTCATATTGATGTTCCTGACAGAGCACCGCAACAGACCCATGGTTCTTGGCGGCGCCGCGCAGCATTGATGGACCACCGATATCAATCTGCTCGATGCAATCTTCAAACTTTGCACCCGACATAATAGTTTTCAAGAATGGGTAGAGGTTGATTACAACTAAATCAAAAGGCTCGATATCTAAATC
>JBFYOW010000013.1:0-20791 GCA_041303595.1 Actinomycetes bacterium | reverse complement strand
ACTTTGATCCACTTCCATGGGGGGCAACAATGAGTTCTACCGTTCCGCCGTATTGCGCATTCTCAGATGTGCGAGAAATCGCAAAGGCTCTTCTCAAAACCATCCGTGAAGCTTCCCCACCGACTTGAATCGCAATAAAGTTCCCTGGACGGCAATTGCGAACCGCTTCACCAACGCTAAGAATCAACTGATGATAAGCACCAATTCTCTTATTGGCGATCACAATAGCCGTGACTTGAACAGCAGATTTGTTGATGGAGCTCATGCAAGCCACTCCTGAATAGATTTCACTCCGAGGTCGCCCTGTCGAAGAACTTTAATGCCTTCAACTGCAGCACTAAATCCTGGAGTTGTAGTGATGATTGGAATGCTGCGTTGCACTGCAGCGGTTCTAATCGCCCAACCATCCGCACGAGTACCTCTACCAACTGGCGTATTGATGACAAGATCAATCTCACCAGAGTTGAGTAGATCAACAATTGTCGGCTCACCCAACGGTCCGCGCCCCTCTGAATTTTTACGAACCTGGGTAGTAATAACTCCGTGTTTGCCCATGAAGGTAGATGTTCCCGCAGTTGTTAAGACTCTGAAACCGAGGTCAATCAGTGCGCGAGCTGAATCCACACCGGCCGCCTTATCTTTATCAGCCAACGAGAGAAAAACCGTACCCGTCTTTGGTAAAGGTCCAAAAGAACTAATCTGGCTCTTTGCATATGCGCCACCAAAACTGCTGGAGATTCCCATGACTTCTCCGGTTGAGCGCATCTCCGGACCAAGGACTGCATCCACGCCTCTGCCATCAGTACGACGGAAACGGTTCCAGGGAAGTACCGCTTCCTTAACACTGATTCCACGAGCAATCTCTTGGTCACTCTCTGGGAGAAGACCCTCTAACTTTAACTCTGCAATCGTTGATCCAACAGAGATGCGAGCCGCAGCCTTAGCTAAAGGTACGCCCGTTGCCTTACTGACAAACGGAACGGTTCGAGATGCGCGAGGGTTCGCCTCAAGTACATAGAGAGTCTCCCCTGACATTGCGAATTGAATATTGATAAGACCACGGACTCCCACACCTTCAGCAATTGCCAAAGTTGCACTGCGAACTTCATCGCGTGATTTCTGCGAGATTGTCATAGCGGGAAGGACGCATGCGGAATCACCTGAGTGAATTCCTGCCTCTTCGATATGTTCCATGATTCCACCGAGGAAGAGTTCATTCCCGTCATATAGCGCATCAACATCGAGTTCAATCGCCGAATCTAAAAACCTATCAACAAGGACTGGGTGGTCTGGGGTGATCTCTGTTGCCCTTGAGATAAAGCCGGAGAGGGAGTGGTCATCATAAACAATCTCCATTCCTCGACCGCCAAGTACAAATGAAGGACGAACCAGAACTGGATAACCAATTCTCTGAGCGATCGCAATAGCTTCTACCTCTGATGAAGCCATGCCAAATTCTGGTGCAACCAAATTCTTTGACTTAAGAACATCACCAAATGCGCCACGTTCTTCCGCTAAATTAATCGCCTCTGGGCTGGTGCCAAGAATTGTTACACCTGATGCCTTAAGTCCAGCTGCAAGTCCGAGTGGAGTCTGTCCGCCGAGTTGTGTAATGACTCCGAGCACTGGTCCTGCCAAAGTTTCAGCATGGATTACTTCTAGAACATCTTCAAGTGTCAATGGTTCGAAGTAGAGACGATCACTTGTGTCGTAATCGGTTGAGACAGTCTCAGGATTGCAATTGATCATGATGGTCTCGAAATCAGCCTCACGTAAGGTGAATGCAGCGTGCACACATGAATAATCGAACTCAATACCTTGTCCAATACGATTTGGTCCAGAACCCAAAATAATGACGGCAGGACGCGTGCGTGGATGAACCTCGCTCTCCTCTTCATAACTTGAATAATGGTAGGGAGTATGTGCCTCGAATTCTGCGGCGCAGGTATCGACAGTCTTGAATACGGGATGAAGATTGAGATGGTGTCTTGCCTTTCGCACATCTTCTTCAGTTAAACCACGGAGTTCAGCTATCTGCCTATCAGAGAAGCCAAATGATTTGGCGAACTTGAGAGAATCGAAAGTTAACTCGCCAGGCAAGGCTATCTCGCGGGCCGCCTCATTAATCTCTAACAACTGCTTCAAATACCAGCGATCGATTTTGGTGGAAGCAAATACATCGTCAATATCTGCGCCAGCCCAGAGGGCACGATGCACCTGTTGTAGTCGATATTCAGTAGGCATTTTCATAGCTTCTAGCAGCTCTGGAATGTTGATTGCTGAAGTATCTGCTGGGAAGGTAAAAATCGCCTCTTTCCGCTCAAGTGAGCGCAGCGCCTTCATCAGCGCCTCAGGAAATGATCGCCCAATCGCCATCGCTTCACCGACGCTCTTCATCGTGGTCGTGAGTCGAGGATCTGCATCTGCAAACTTTTCAAAAGCAAATCGAGGGGCTTTCACCACAATGTAATCGAGTGTTGGCTCGAAAGAGGCCGGTGTTACCTGAGTAATATCATTCTTGATTTCATCGAGTGTGTAGCCAATTGCGAGCTTGGTTGCAATCTTTGCGATCGGAAATCCAGTGGCCTTGGAAGCCAGAGCCGATGAACGGGATACACGTGGATTCATCTCAATCACAATAATTCGACCATTATCAGGATTGACTGCGAATTGGATATTACATCCGCCGGTATCGACACCAACCTCTCGGATGATTGAAATCGATAAATTGCGCAACTTTTGATATTCAACATCAGTCAAAGTCAGCGCTGGCGCAACTGTGATGGAATCTCCGGTGTGCACACCCATTGGATCAATATTCTCGATAGAGCAGACAATAACTACGTTATCTACCCGATCACGCATTACCTCTAACTCGTACTCTTTCCAGCCGATAATCGACTCTTCAATGAGCACTTCAGAGGTTGGAGAATGACGAAGACCTGCCCCTGCAATTTGACGGAGCGTTTCTTCGTCGTAAGCGATACCTGAACCAAGACCGCCCATCGTAAAGGAAGGTCGAATCACGCATGGGTAGTTGAGTTCGCTGGCTGCAACGAGAACTTCATCCATTGAATGACAGATAATTGACTTCGCTGATTCTCCGCCGACTTTCTCGACTATGGCACGGAACAACTCTCGGTTCTCGCCACGTTGGATGGCATCTACATCTGCACCAATCAATTTTACGTTGTATCGATCTAGAATGCCGGCTTCGAACATTCCGATAGCTGCATTTAGGGCTGTCTGTCCGCCCAAAGTTGCGAGAACTGCATCGGGCCTCTCTTTTGCAATGATCCGCTCAATAAATTCAGGTGTGATCGGTTCGATATAGGTAGCATCGGCAAATTCTGGATCAGTCATAATTGTTGCAGGATTAGAGTTAACGAGAATGACGCGAATACCTTCAGCCTTTAATACACGACAAGCTTGCGTTCCCGAGTAATCAAATTCGCAGGCTTGACCAATTACAATCGGACCAGAGCCAATCACAAGAACGCTTTTAATGGATGAATCAACAGGCATTATGAGTTCACCACCTTTCGTGGATATCGATCCATAAGATCGGTGAATCGGTCGAAGAGATAACTAGCATCATGAGGTCCTGCCGCAGCCTCAGGGTGGTACTGCACACTGAAGGCGGCACGCTCTAATAATTCGATTCCTTCTACGACGCCATCGTTGAGACATACGTGTGTAACCTGGCCGGGACCAAATACGGTGGAAAATATAGAATCGACAGGAGCTTTTAGAGCAAATCCGTGGTTGTGAGCGGTGATCTCAACCTTTCCACTCTTTCGATCTAAGACAGGTTGGTTAATTCCACGGTGTCCAAATTGAAGTTTATAAGTTTCAAAACCAAGTGCTCGACCTAAAATTTGTTGACCGAAGCAGATACCGAAAATTGGAATCTCCTCAGTAAGAATCTCTCGAACCAAGGCGACAGTTTCGGTCATCGTAGATGGATCGCCAGGACCGTTGGAAAGAAATACTCCATCCGGATTGAAGGCAAGAATTTCCTCAAGCGTTGCGTTGTAAGGAACAACATGCACATCAATGCCACGCTCTGCCATATTGCGAGGAGTCGCCGCCTTAATTCCTAAATCTAAAGCAACAACGGTGTACTTTCTCTCACCGATAGCGGGAACTAAATAAGGCTTCTCTGTTGATACATCACTCGATAAGTATGAGCCTGACATTGGGCTCTGCTTTCGAACTTCTACCACCATCTCTTCCCGAGAGAGTTGGGTATCAGAGAAAATTCCAACTCTCATCGCTCCGCGATCACGAAGGTGGCGAGTGATAGCGCGGGTATCAACCCCAGATATTCCAACGATTCCCTGCTTGATCAACTCTGCTTCGAGGTCAGAAGTGCTTCGCCAATTGCTGGTGATTGTTGAGGGGTTGCGCACGACAAAGCCTGCGACCCAGATACGCCCCGATTCATTATCTTCCAGATTGACCCCAGTATTACCGATATGTGGCGAGGTCATGACAACGACTTGACGATGATAAGAGGGATCCGTGAGCGTCTCTTGGTACCCAGTCATTCCGGTTTGAAAGACTGCCTCACCAAAAGTTTTTCCTTGCGCGCCCCAAGAGCGACCTTCAAAGATTCGTCCATCATCGAGGACTAGGAATGCTTTGCTCATTTTGTACCGACCTTATGGGTTAGGTGGCCATTAAATACAGTCGCGACCACAGTTCCTTGGAACTCCATGCCGTGGAAGGGTGTGTTCTTGCTCTTAGAGGCCAATTGAGCACGATCGACGACCATCCGACCCTCTGGGTTGACTAGGGCTATGTGTGCAGGTGAACCTGCCTTTAACTGCTGGCCGTGGTTCTGATACCCGCCAATACTGGCTGGCACGATACTCATTACCTGAGCTGCACGTGACCAACTCATAGCGCCGGTAGATATCAAGGTGGTGAAGAGAATTGGAAAAGCGGTCTCTAGACCAACCATTCCAAAAGCGGCGTTCTGCCACTCACACTCTTTACTCTCAACCGGATGCGGCGCATGGTCGGTTCCGATGATGTCGATTGTTCCATCGACCAGACCATTCCTCAGCGCACTGACATCAGCTGAAGTACGTAGTGGAGGGTTGACTTTATAAATCGGATCGTAACTTTGAGCGAGTTCATCAGTGAGCAGTAAATGATGCGGAGTGACTTCTGCGGTCACCTTCATACCCTGAGCCTTTGCCCAACGGATAATTTCAACTCCACCGGCTGTTGTGACATGACAGATATGAAGACGTGCGCCAACCATGTTGGCCAGAAGGATATCTCTTGCGATGATTGATTCTTCGGCAACAGCGGGCCAACCTTTAAGGCCGAGAGTTGAGGCAATTACCCCCTCATTCATCTGGGCACCTTCTGTCAGCCGGGGATCCTGTGCATGTTGGGCAATCACTCCATCAAACTGCTTTACATATTCCAGCGCCCGTCGCATTAACAATGGATCAGAAACACAGTTTCCATCGTCGCTGAAAATTCGAACATGAGCTTTCGACTTCGCCATTGAACCAAGGTCGGCAAGCTCATGGCCTTCGAGGCCACGAGTTACTGCACCGATTGGGAAGACGTCGACCAATCCGACATGTTTGCCGATTGCAGAGACCTGTTCAACGATGGCGGCAGTGTCAGCGACCGGTAAGGTGTTGGCCATCGCGCTGACCGCTGTATACCCACCTCGAGCAGCGGCGAGTGAACCGGTGGCGATTGTCTCTGAGTTCTCGCGCCCTGGTTCACGGAGGTGGGTATGAAGATCCACAAAACCCGGAAGCGCAACCAAACCTGAAGCATCAAATGTTTCATCAGCGGAGGCAGTGATTGAAGCCGCAACCTGTGAGATGAGACCATTTTCGATCAGAATATCTTGTGGCGTCTCCCCGAGTATCGAAGCACCCTTTATTAGAAGTGAATTACTCATTATGTGCCTCCTGGCCACCAGCGATAAAGAGATAGAGAATTGCCATTCGGATTGAAACACCATTCGCAACTTGTTCTACAACTACAGATTGTGCGCTGTCAGCAGCCTCGGCACTGATCTCAAGTCCTCGGTTCATCGGACCTGGATGCATCAAGATTGCGGAAGGCTTAGTTAAAGATAGCCTTTCCGCATCGATTCCAAATAACATCGAATACTCTCGCTCAGATGGAAAGAAAAGGTCAGACATTCGCTCTTGTTGAATGCGGAGCATGATTACTGCATCAACTGTTGGAAGCACCGCGTTAAAGTCATATGAAACTCTCACTGGCCAATGTTCAACTTGGTGTGGAAGAAGCGTGGCTGGAGCGACCAATGTGACTGTTGCACCCAGTTTATTGAGGAGAAGAATGTTTGATCGAGCAACGCGGGAATGGAGGATGTCTCCAACAATCGCTACATGTAGACCCGAGAGATCGCCCTTCCCATCTTTTAAGTGTTTACGAATTGTGTATGCATCCAGTAGTGCCTGACTTGGGTGCTCATGAGTTCCATCACCAGCATTTATGACGGTTCCATTCATCCATCGCCCTTGCGCTAAGCGATGGGCCGCCCCAGAAGCCGGATGGCGAATGACTACCGCATCCGCACCAAGTGCCTGCAGAGTTTGAGCAGTATCCTTCAGCGATTCACCTTTACTGATACTAGAACCCTTAGCGGTGAAGTTAATAACATCAGCTGAAAGGCGCTTTGCGGCAGCCTCAAAAGAAATTCTCGTGCGGGTTGAATCCTCGGCAAAGAGATTAACAACCGTTTTTCCGCGAAGGGTCGGTAGTTTCTTGATGGGACCTTCCGATACTCGTGCCATCTCTGCAGCCGTATCCAGAATTGTGATTGCAAAATCTTTGTCGATATCGTTAATTGAAAGTAAGTGCTTCATGCAGACTCCCCCTCAATTGTGACTTCATCACTGCCATCATGCTCGTGCAGTTTGACCTTGACGCTCTGATTGAGTGAGGTTGGAAGATTTTTGCCAACGAAGTCAGCCTTGATTGGGAGTTCGCGATGTCCCCGATCGACCAGTACCGCCAATTGAACCCGTGCCGGACGGCCAATCTCTCCAAGCGCGTCTAAGGCAGAGCGGATGGTTCTGCCAGAGAAGAGAACGTCATCAACCAAAATCACCGTTCTCCCTTCAACACCTAGAGTGGGAATACTTGTCTCCATAAGAGCGCGCGGAGCTCGCAACCTGAGGTCATCACGATGAAGAGTGATGTCGAGAGTGCCGACTTGAATTGGCTCTCCCTCTATCCCTTCGATGATTTTCGCAAGGCGATAGGCAAGGTGGGCTCCACGAGTGGGAATGCCAAGAATGGTTATATTTGTCGAACCAGAATTTCGCTCAAGAATCTCATGTGAGATCCGAGTCAATGCACGAGAGATATCGGCATCGGTAAGAGCAGCGCTCATCTACTTCTCCTTTCCTGCCTCTCTGGACAGGTCGTTAAAGGAACGTGGTGAAACCTTACCACCCCCACCTGCCTCTGTGGATAGCCACGCTTACGGCAAGCCTGCTTTGCTTAACCTGCTCCCTCCAGAGAAGCACTTAATGCGTAGTCCTGGAGCATCTGAAGGAGGAAGAATGGTCGAAATTGAGGAACATTGTGCGCGGTTACTACGTTCACTGAGAAAGAAGAAAGGTCTCACTCTTCGAGAATGCGAAATTCAAAGCGAGGGAAGATTTAAGGCGGTAGTGATGGGTTCATACGAACGCGGTACACGAGCAATCTCACTACAAAGATTGCAAGAGATTGCAGATTTCTACCACGTTCCAATTGAGTATTTCTTTCAAAGAAGTGAACAGACAATTGTCGCTCCCCTTCTTCGATACACATTCGATCTACGAAGATTGCGTAGCGCTGCAAGTGAAGACCGGGCTTTGGAAAGGCTAGGAGTATTCCTGAGCCACTTCGTCAAGAAACGAAATGATTGGAACGGCGAAGTTCTCTCGATTCGAAGCACTGATGGAGAGTTCTTACATATCCTCACTGAAGAGGACGATATTCTTGCGAAACTAAATCTTTATAGAATTACTATCCAGCAGAAAAACTAGCGAACAATGCTCTCTTTGATGGATGAAATCTTTCCAAGAAGACCATGGATGAACGTCGCTGAATCATCAGTCGAGAGATCTTTCGCCAAAGTAAGCGCTTCATCGATAGCGATACCATCTGCTAACTCGTCAGACCAAATAATCTCGTAAATTCCAAGTCTTAAGATATTACGGTCGACCGCAGCTAAGCGATCCATATCCCAACCTTGTGCATAGGTTGCGATGAGCTCATCAATTTTTCTCTTGTTTTCGGATACCCCAGATATCAACTCTTTCGTGAAATCACGAATAGGGCGAGCATCGGGCCCGTCTTCAACCACATCACGAGCTTCAAGCGTTGCTAGCGCATCGCTACTTCGAATGTCGCTCTCGTAGAGGATATCGAGCGCTTGCTTGCGCGCCTTACTGCGAGCCGACACTAGTTAGCGCGACCTTGATATGAACCATCTCGTGTGTCAACCATGACTACTTCATCTTGCTTAATGAAGAGTGGAACTGCGATTTGGATACCTGTCTCAACGGTAGCTGGCTTCGTACCACCAGAAGAGCGATCGCCCTGAAGACCTGGCTCGGTATAGGTAATTTTTAGCGGAACAGATGCTGGAAGTTCAATGAAGAGCGGGTTTCCTTCATGGATAGCAACGATTGCAGAGGTGTTCTCAAGCATGTAGTTAGCCGCATCTGAAACAGTAGAGGCCTGAATAGTCATCTGATCAAAGTTAACATCATCCATAAAGACGAAATCATCGCCCTCTTTGTAGAGGAATGTCATTTCACGCTTTTCAACAATTGCTGTCTCGACCTTTACGCCAGCGTTGAATGTGCGATCAATAACCTTGCCACTCAATACCTGCTTGAGCTTGGTGCGAACAAATGCAGGACCTTTACCTGGCTTGACGTGCTGGAATTCAACAACAGTCCAGAGCTGGCCTTCAATATCGAGGACCATTCCGTTTTTGAGATCGTTTGTTGTTGCCATTTTTTAACTCCAGTTCAGCCGTCCCGACTATCAGGACACAAGACGCGAGTTTACCCTACTTATTGAGCAAGGTTGAGAGCGCACTGAGGGCGAGGCGATATGAATCAGGGCCAAATCCCCCAATTGTGCCGTTAGCGACTCCCGAGATAACTGAGGTATGGCGAAATTCTTCGCGTGCCATTGGATTTGAAAGATGGACTTCGATGAGTGGAGCTTTAACCAACTCTGCCGCATCTCGAATGGCGTAAGAATAATGTGTAAAGGCAGCAGGATTGATGATGACTGGTGTATTTGTATCGGCGGCATGGTGAAGCCACCCGATTATCTCGGACTCTTGATCGCTCTGCCGAACGTCGGCTTCAAAACCTAACTCCGCAGCGCTTGCGGTGATGAGAGCCACTAGCTGGGGGTATGAGAGATCGCCATAGATGGATGAGTCACGAATATCGAGACGAGCGAGATTAGGGCCGTTGAGAACTAATACCTTCATGAGAGAACCTTCTCATATGCACTTTTCAACTGATCCTCTGTGACACTCTCAAAACGTGAACATTCTCCAATTTTGGTGAGAACAACAAATCGGATTGAACTCCCTCGAGCCTTCTTATCTAAAGCCATTGCTGCATAGAGGCTCTGCCAATTTCCGCCGCCATCGATATTGGCGAGAGATATCGGTAGGTTGAGCGAACTCAGAATCTCTCGATGTCGGGCAACTAACTCTTCATCGATTAGGCCTTCGGCAAGAGCTAACTCAGCAATAAAAACCATGCCGATTGAGACTGCCTCACCATGGCGAATTGAATAATCAGAGACACGTTCAATAGCGTGGCCAAAGGTATGGCCGTAGTTGAGAATCTCTCGTAGATCAGATTCTTTAAAGTCGCTGCTTACTACCTTCGCCTTTGTAGTAATTGATCGCTCTATGAGATTGTTTACCAATCCTGAATTTGCTCTGATCTCCTTCGTGCTCTTACCTTGTACGAGGTTGAGAATCTCTTCATCATCGATGAAGCCACACTTAACTACCTCTGCCAACCCTGCAGCAAAATCTCTATCACTCAGCGTTCGCAGCCAGGACGGATCAATTAGAACTGATATTGGAGAATGAAAAGCGCCAATCAGATTCTTTCCTGATGGCGAGTTGATTCCGGTCTTGCCTCCGACCGATGCATCAACCATTCCGGCAAGCGTTGTAGGAATAGCCACCCAGTCAATACCGCGAAGCCACGATGCCGCTGCGAAACCTGCTAAATCAGTAATGGTTCCACCGCCAACAGCGACAATAAGATCGCTTCTGGTGAAGTTCTTTTTAGCTAATTCATTCCAGATGTAGTTAAGGACAACCGAACTCTTGCCAGCTTCTCCATCCGGTACGGAGATAAGCGAAACCTCAGTATTTGCCAAGTTAAAGGTGGGCAGTTCGCTCTGGAGAGTTGCTGGGTAGATTACCGCAACTCGCTCTCTCTTATTAATGGTTGGCGAAAGATCTCCACGCCAATCACCTGTGATTCGAACTGTGTACTCGTGCTCGGCGGTAACCAATACCTCAGCCATGTAAATCCCCTTTACTACGCAACTCATACGCAATTGCTATCTCAGAAACAATCTCATCCACGCTCTTTGAATCAACGGTGCAGATATAACTTGCGATACCTTCATAAATCGGAGCGCGATCATTCATCAACGCCTGCCATTGAGCGCGCGGATTTCCCATTAACAGGGGCCTTCCTTGATTAAAGCCAACTCGTGATGAGACTTGTGAGAGCGAAATTTTAAGATAGACGATAAATGAACCAGAAGCGCGCAGAGCAGATTGTGCATCTATTGAAAGACAAGCACCACCACCTAGTGAGAGAACTGTTCCATCCTCAAGCAGGCCAGTGCGAAGAATGATCTTCTCCAGTGACCGAAAAGCTTCTTCGCCATCCTCGATGAAAATATCGGAGATCGCTCTACCGCTCTGCTCTTCAATCATTTGATCGGTATCTTTGAATTCAACAGAGATATCCTTTGCCAATCTCTGGCCAACTGTGGTCTTACCTGAACCCATGGGCCCGATAAGTATTATCCGAGGCGCCATCTTTACTTGAAACGAAGATTTTCCATATAGGAGAGGTAATTGCGACGGGTCTCAGAGACAGAATCACCGCCGAATTTCTCCAATACCGCTTCAGCAAGAACTAGAGCTGCCATTGCTTCACCAACAACACCAGCTGCAGGCACAGCACAGACATCTGAACGTTGATTAATTGCCTTGGCTGCATCACCGGTTGAGACATCAATCGTGTCGAGCGCTTTAGGAACTGTAGAGATTGGCTTCATGGCGATAGATACTCTGAGCACCTCACCGTTAGACATTCCACCTTCAGTACCACCGGCGCGATCAGTGCGTCGTACGATTTTTCCTTCGGAATTCTTTTCAATTTCATCATGCGCAATTGATCCTCGGCGGGTGGCAGAGGTGAATCCATCACCGATTGCAACGCCCTTAATCGCTTGGATTCCCATCATTGCTGCTGCAAGACGGGCATCAAGGCGGCGATCCCAGTGAACATGAGAACCAAGACCTGGTGGCAAGTTATAGGCAAGGATTTCACAGACTCCACCAAGAGTGTCGCCATCTTTATGTGCAGATTCAATTTCTCGAACCATATTTGCAGAGAATTCTGGATAGGCGCAACGAACCGGATCCTCATCGATTCGCTTCATCTCCTGCGGTGTTGGAAGAGGTAGGTTTTCCTCGATTGAGGCTTCCCCGATTGAAGTGACATGGCTGAAGATTTCAATCCCTACGCTCTGCTGAAGGAATGCACGAGCGATTGCGCCGAGGGCAACACGTGCTGCAGTTTCACGAGCACTAGCACGTTCCAGAATTGGTCGAGCATCATCAAAGTCATACTTCTGCATGCCCACTAAGTCTGCGTGACCCGGACGTGGCCGTGAGAGCGGTGCGTTTCTTGCAAGATCTTTAATTTCTTCGATTGGAAGTGGATTAGCTGACATGACCTTCTCCCATTTGGGCCACTCGCTATTTCCAACCTGAATTGAAATTGGACCACCTTGGCTCTTGCCGAGACGGACTCCACCAAGGATTGAAATTTTATCTGCTTCAAATGTTTGTCTTGCGCCGCGACCTGTACCTAAGCGACGTCGCGCAAGGTGGAAATCGATATCTGAGGTAGTGACCTCGATATGAGCGGGAAGGCCTTCAATGATTGCAGAGAGGGCGGGGCCATGAGATTCACCGGCAGTAATCCAACGCATTGCGCTATTGTCGCAGATTTCTCCGCTTGGAGGCGACTTTATTGCTCATCTACATCAGATATCGAGATAAATCGCAACAAATGGTGCGAGTATCGATGGCGCCAGTGGAATCGACCCGCCCAGCCTCTGCTTCATCTTCAAAGCAAGCATCGTGGCGATTAAAAGTGATGCACCAATGCAGAGAGCAAGGAGCTGGAAGTACTCTCTTGAGATTACCAACTGACCTTGAGCGAGAAGTAAGAGTGAGAAAAGTTTGAAATCGCCTCCCCCGATACCAAGCGAGATGGAGAGAGCTAGTGCGGAGAGCGCAACCAATAACGTTTGTAGCAATGGAAGCGATCTCATTTGAAAGAGAAGCGGAAGTGCAAATATTAGAAGATGCGAGTTGTAGATTCGGTGCTCTCTAATATCTATCAGTGAGATTGCAAGAGAAAGTATGAGAATAGAGAGTGCTATTAGGGTTCGAGCCACCCAAGAAGACTATGCATTCTTTAAAATGGATTTTCTCGCCTGTGGATTAACGAATTGCTTTACGCAAAATGGGGCGTAAATGAGTTGCTAACGCCGCCTCATCAAGTTGGGAGTCTAGAGCGAGTGATAATTGATGAATACCTTGATAGAGCAGAAGCTCTAAACCATTAATGACCTGACCACCGACATCTGACCAGCGAGAACCGAGGACGGTAGGCCAAGGTTTGTAGATCACATCAAAGTAAAGTTTTGCATCTCCATTCAAAAGGGAATCTGCGAGTAAATCAGCTGCACCAGCTGGGGTTGTATTAACTACCAAGTCATATTTCGAGAATTCTGGTGAATCGCTCCAGCGAAGGTAGTCAAATGTTGATCGACTCACCGAGCTTTGGAGAACTTCTCTTCGGGTAGAAGTGCGACCAAAGACGGTTATATTTTGAGAGACTCCATCCAAGGCACCGACTACCGCTCTCGCAGTTCCACCAGCGCCTAATACAAGTGCATTCTCAAATTTTTCAAAGCCTGCGCTCTTCAGCGCCGATATGAAACCTGAACCATCAGTGCTAGTGAGATGCCATTCTCCGTCTCGGCGATAGAGCGTATTTGCTGACTGGATTCGAGATGCTGTGGCATCGATGGAGACCGGCAAGTTAAGCGCCACCTCTTTTAGCGGCATCGTAAGGGAAAGGTAATCAAAATCTTCAGCGCGTGTTGAAAAGAACTCGGTGAGAGCTTCTTCTGAAATTTCGTATCGCTGATAGTCACCTTGAATTCCAAGGAAATCATATGCCTGACTGTGAAGCAAGGGCGAAAGTGAATGAGTAACCGGTGAACCTAGAACCGCACCACGTAAGGTAACTGTCATTAATTACTCCCAAATTTTCCCGCGCGAAGATTCTTCTTGTAGAGGATCTTCCACTCGCCGAACTGCTCATATGAATCTGTGAAGCGAGTATCCCTCGGCGCAACTGTGATGAAGTAGAGCCACGCCCCATTCTCTGGGTGAGTTGCCGCATAGAGAGCCTCTGCTCCTGGATTGTTAATGGGCGTAGGCGGCAGGCCAGTTCGGCGATAAGTGTTGTACGGCGAGTTAATGAAGGTCGATTGCGTGCTGAGAAAGACGGAACCTCTACTCTTCTTTACATAATGCACTGTTGAGTCAAATTGCAGAGGCATACCAATTTTAAGTCTATTTCGAACCACCTGCGATATCTTCGCAAAATCTTTGGTGTCGCCCTCGGCTTGAACAAGTGATGCAATAGTGAGCAGTTCATCAGCTGTGAACTTCCCACGAGTATCTCCGAAGCCCGCCTTTTTCATCTCGCTTTGAGTGCGGGAAATCATCGTTGAAAAAATATTCGACAAGGATGTAGATGAATCAAATGAATACTGAGATGGGAAGAGCAGTCCTTCAAGTGAGGAAAAGCCAACCGGTAGCTTTACATCTGTGGTTGCCTGACGAATTTGAACATCAGTAAAGCCAACCTTTTTAAGATTTGAATAAATCTCAGAATTCCATGCGCCTTCAGGAATAGAAATCAAATTCGCAATTCGTGATCGATCGAGCAACTGGGCTAACGCCTCTGAAGCGCAGAGGTTCTTCTCGACTTTGTGGATTCCAGGAGCGATTGACGATGCACGTACATCAGAGACAGCTAAACGGTAGAAAGCAGAAGATGAACGAACGACACCCGCGGCAGCGAGCTCTTTTGCAATAGAAGATCCGCTCTCTCCGCTAGCTACATCGATCAGCACCTCTGTTGTAGAAGGATTGTTGCAAGGGTAATCAGGTGCAGATGAGATGTTTGGCTTAAGGAAATCAATCGCAGCAATTATTGAAACGGCGAGGAAGACCCCCAAAAAACCTCTCGCATAATCCTTACTGATTTTCACGCGCTAATCCACTTTCTAGAATGGCAACTGCAGCCATAGAGTCGATAAGAGTCTTCGATTCTCGCGTCGATTTACCGCTCTCTCGCAATTTTCGTGCCGCATCGACGGTACTCAATCGCTCATCGACAAAATGAATCGGAATCTGAAAATTAATTCTTAGTGAGTCCGCAAACTCATGAGCCTTTTCAACCGCAATTCCCTGCTCACCTGAGAGATGACGCGGCTCCCCCACATATATTGCAATGGGTAAGTACTCATCGAAGAGCGCTTTGATCTGAGCGACCAGCTTGGGATGACGCGAATCTAAGAAAGGCAGAGGTGTCGCAAGGATCCCATCTGGGTCACAGATAGCAACGCCGATACGGCTATCACCATAATCGAAAGCGATTCTGCGACCGCGAACCATTTAACGTCCGTTGAGTTGAGCGGCGATTGCTTCAATTGCTGCTTGAGATTGGGAAGAATCTGTCCCGCCACCTTGTGCGAAATCATCCTTGCCGCCACCGCCACCGCCGAGGATTGTTGAACCGATCTTCACGAGCTCGCCCGCCTTCACACCTGCTGCACGTGCAGCATCTGATGTTGCCGCAACTAGGACTGGACGACCTGCAGAAGAGCTGATCAATGCGACTACAGAGTTTGTTGCACGACCGCGAAGTTCGACCGCAATCTTGCGCAAATCATCACCACTTACACCATCAGGGAGAACGCCGCCGATAAATGAGAGATCGCCGATTGTAATCGCGGCAGTTGCGAGTGAATCAACACTTGCAAGAGCCTGAGCTGAACGTAGTGTTGCAAGCTCTTTCTCAACATCCTTAATCTTCTCAAGTAGTCCCTGGATACGTTCTGGAAGTTCTTCCACTCGGGCACCCTTGATCAACTCAGTAAGAGAGTTAAGCAAGATGTGTTCGCGCACAAGGAAGCTATAGGCATCTGCACCAACAAGCGCCTCGACACGACGTACGCCAGCACCAATCGATGACTCACCAAGTAACTTAACTACCCCGAGCTGACCTGAGTTTGATACGTGAGTGCCTCCACAGAGCTCGCGCGCCCAATCACCAACACTTACTACGCGAACTTGGTCACCATACTTCTCGCCGAAGAGCGCCATTGCGCCAATCTTCTTTGCAGCATCTTGTGTCATCACCTCTGCTGTTACCGAGAGATTGTTGAGCAGTAGCGCATTTACGCGTCCCTCAACATCGTTGAGCACGCCCTGCGAAACTGCACCGGTTGAAGGGAAATCGAAACGGAAACGTCCGGGTGAATTCTCGGAGCCAGCCTGCGTTGCAGTTTCGCCGAGAATTTCTCGGAACGCCTTATGCACCATATGTGTTGCAGTATGTGCACGAGAAATAGCGTTGCGACGTTCGGTATCGATGACCGCATTTGCAGTCGACCCAACAGAGACTTCGCCATTGATGATGCGACCACGGTGAACCGAAAGGCCTTTGACTGGTGATTGCACATCGGAGACATCAATGATGGCACCATTGGCAAGAGTTATTCGGCCGCCATCTGCAAGCTGCCCACCGCCCTCAGCATAGAAAGGCGTTGCATCGAGAATGATTTCTACATCATCGCCTTCAAAGGCACTTGAGACGCTCATTCCATCTACGAGGATGCCATTAACTTTTGCTTCTGCTTCAGTATGAGAATAGCCAACAAAGTTAGTGGTGCCTTTAGCATCGGCCACTTTACGGTACTCAGTGAGATCTGTATGTCCGCTCTTCTTCGCCTTTGCATCAGCTTTTGCTCGATCGCGTTGCTCTTTCATCAAGCGGCGGAAGCCATCTTCATCAACTTCAAGGCCTTCTTCGCGAGCCATCTCTAACGTTAAATCAAATGGGAATCCGTATGTATCGTGAAGTTTGAAGACCTCGTCACCGGGAAGAACGCTCTTCTTCTCTGCCTTGAGGTTATTTGATGCTAAGTCGAAGATCTGTGTACCACTCTTGAGTGTCTGTAAGAATGACTCTTCTTCAGCAGTTGCAACAGCAAGAATTCGCTTTGAATCAGTGACGAGTTCTGGATATTGCGGACCCATCGCCCCAATCGCGGCCTGGGTAAGTTCTGACATCACTGCATCATTTGTTCCCAAGAGGCGCATATTGCGAATCGTGCGACGCATCATGCGACGAAGAACATATCCGCGGCCTTCATTGCCGGGTGTGACTCCATCACCGATGAGCATTGCTGCAGTGCGGGCATGGTCAGCAATGACTCGTAGAGATACATCTGATTTTTCAGTAGAGCCGTACTTCACTCCAGAGAGATCCATCGCCTTAGTAAGAATTTGCATGGTGGTATCAATTTCATAGATATTCTCAACACCTTGCAATAGCGCAGCAGCTCGTTCGAGACCTAGGCCAGTATCGATGCTCTTAGCTGGGAGTTCTCCAAGGATTGGGTAGCCATCTTTACCGCCGCCAGCGCCTCTCTCGTTCTGCATAAAGACGAGGTTCCAGATTTCAAGATAGCGATTCTCATCTGCAATTGGGCCACCGTCGACACCATAAGCAGGGCCACGATCGTAATAAATTTCAGAACACGGACCACATGGTCCAGGGACGCCCATGGACCAGAAGTTATCTGCCATGTCGCGGCGTTGAATGCGCTCTTTAGGAATTCCAATCTTCTTATGCCAAATATCTTCGGCCTCATCATCATCAAGGTAGACAGTTACCCATAACTTCTCTTCCGGAAAGCCATAGCCACCTTCAGAGATTGGCTTGGTAAGAAGTTCCCACGCTAGCGCGATAGCGCCTTCCTTAAAGTAATTACCAAAGGAGAAATTTCCGCACATCTGAAAGAAGGATGCATGGCGAGTAGTTTTTCCAACCTCATCGATATCCAAGGTGCGGACACACTTCTGGACTGAGGTAGCGCGCTCATAGGGTGGCTTTACCTCACCTAAGAAGTAAGGCTTAAAAGGCACCATGCCTGCATTTACAAGGAGGAGGTTTGGATCATCGGCGATCAAGGAAGCTGATGGAACAACGGTGTGATTAAGGCCTAACGAATTCTCTGATTCAAAGAAGCGGAGCCAACGAGAGCGAATTTCTGCAGATTGCACGGTAGTGGCTACTCAGCTTTCTTTTTTGACTTGCGTCCCTTGTTGATCTGAGCCGCACTCAGAAGCGCACCAGCCACTTTGACTGCAGGACCGTTCTTCTCCATAAAACCTGTTGTTGCATCGGTGACCTTCGTTGTTACCTCTTCAACATTCTTCGTAATTCGAGCGAAACTTTCGAGTGGGCTATTGATGAGTTCGAGTGTTCGGGTTGACTCTTCCAAAAGCGGAGTTGTCTCTTCAGTGAGTGACTTAAGACTGGTAGATGCCTCATCGACTAGCTTGCCAACGCGCACCACGACGTAGGCAATCGCTACGGCTATAACAAGAAGTGATATCGATGCGATTATCGTTGCTATTCCACCTGGACCCATGTTGTTAGCCTACCCTTCTTGATTACTTATCTGACGCTTTTGCGTCTTCTTTAACCGGAACCCAATCGATACCGGCTTCCTTACGCTGAGCTGGCGTGATTGGTGTTGGTGCACCAGTCAACGGATCTCCACCACTTGCAGTCTTTGGAAATGCGATCACCTCACGAATTGAATCTGAATTGGTTAATAGAGCGCAGACTCGATCAAGACCTAGTGCGATTCCGCCGTGAGGAGGTGGACCGTAGTTGAAGGCCTCCAATAGAAAGCCAAACTTGCTCTGCGCCTCTTCATCGGTAAGACCAATCACTGAGAAGACATCTTTCTGAATATTGCGGTCGTGGATACGAATTGATCCACCGCCTAATTCGGTACCGTTTAAGACAATGTCATATGCATAGGCCAGTGCCGTAGCAGGATCGCTCTTAAATGTTGCAGCAAATTCTGGCTTTGGTCCCGTAAATGGATGATGCACTGCTGTCCAGCCACCATTATCGGTTGGCTCAAACATTGGCGCATCGACAACCCAGAGGAACTCCCATTGACCCTCTGCTATGAGTCCACAACGTTTTCCAATTTCAAGACGCGCGGCTCCCAGAAGTTGTTGAGATGAAGATTTCTCACCGGCGGCAAAGAAGATTGCATCCCCGCTCTTTGCCCCAACAAGTGCTGCAATACCTGCAGATTCGCTCTCAGAAATATTCTTAGATACTGGACCGCCAAGAGTTCCATCTTCATTAACGAGAATGTATGCAATACCCTTTGCACCACGAGCTTTCGCCCAATCCTGCCACGCATCGAGTTCGCGGCGTGGAGTTGATGCGCCTCCTGGCATAACAACGGCACCAACATATGGCGCTTGGAAAACTCGGAATGGCGTCTCTTTGAAGTAATCAGTCACTTCAACAAGTTCGTAACCAAAACGCAGATCAGGCTTATCGGATCCGTAACGATCCATGGCATCGGCATATGTCATGTGACGAATTGGAGTTGGGATCTCATAGCCAACTGACTCACGCCAAATCTTGACCAATATTTGCTCTGCTACCGCCAAGATATCTGCCTGATCAATAAACGACATTTCGATATCAAGTTGAGTGAACTCTGGCTGACGATCTGCGCGGAAATCCTCATCGCGGAAACATCTTGCAATTTGGTAGTAGCGCTCCATACCGGCAACCATGAGCAACTGCTTAAAGAGCTGTGGTGACTGTGGAAGTGCATACCAACTACCTGGCTGAAGTCGGACTGGAACTAAGAAGTCACGGGCGCCTTCTGGTGTTGATCGCGTTAAGTAGGGTGTTTCAATCTCATGGAAATCGAGTTCTTCCATCACTCGACGAATAGCTGAAGTAACTCGTGAGCGTAGGCGAAGATTTGCTGCTGGACGTTCGCGACGTAAATCTAGGTAGCGATATCTCAAGCGAACTTCTTCGCTAATTTCAGCCTCTGAACCGGTATCGATAGGAAATGGCAGTGGTGCGGATTCGCTTAAGACAATGACCTCTTCCGCAACCACTTCAATCTCACCGGTTGAAATATTTGCATTCTCATTACCTGTTGGGCGAAGGCGAACCGCACCCTTAATCTGAAGGCACCACTCTGCACGCAGCGAGCCTGCAACGGCTTCATCGCTGATGACCACCTGAACTGAACCAGTTCCGTCGCGAAGATCGATAAAGGCTACGCCGCCGTGATCTCGACGACGAGAGACCCATCCTGCAAGTGAAACAGTTGTGCCTGCATCGCTTGCGCGAAGAGCGCCAGCATCATGTGTACGTAACATCGTCTTTATCGCCTTTTAAAGGTAGGTGGAGGGATGAGGGCTAGGCCTCAAGAACCTTCTGCAATTCGCTTATCTTAACGGAGATTGAAGTGCCGTCGCTCATCCGCTTAAGTTCAATAGAACCGCTTTCTCGCTCAGAATCACCGAGAACTGCGACAAAGCGTGCTCCACTCTTATCGGCACCCTTCATGGCGCCCTTAAGAGAGCGATCTCCGAAGGCGACTTCTGCAGTGAATCCACTTGCCCGCACTGAAGCAGCTAAAGAAAGGCAGGCACTCTTATTAACCTCTCCTAGCGGGATGATGAAGAGATCGGATGTGAAATGTGAATTGGGAACGGTATTTTCGGCGATTGCAGCAAGGAGGGCTCGATCCACACCTAGACCAAATCCAATTCCCGAAAGAGCTTGACCACCAAGAACTTCCATTAGGCCGTCGTAGCGACCTCCGCCACCAATTCCGCTTTGGGCGCCGAGATCATCATGTACAAACTCAAAGGTTGTTCCAGTGTAATAATCCAAACCTCGAACCATCCGCTTGTTGACTGTATATATGATATTGAGATCGTCCAAATAACTCTTTACATTCTCAAAATGATTACGAGAATATTCTGAGAGGTAATCCATCAAAATTGGAGCGCCGGCCATCGCCTCTTTGATTTCAGGACGCTTATCATCAAATATGCGGAGCGGATTGAGTTCTGCGCGAGCTCTCGTCGCCTCATCAAGTTCAAGCTTTTCTATGTACTTCATCAAATCAATTCGATGAGCTGCACGCGACTGCGCATCGCCTAAAGATGTAATCTCTAGCCGATAATTCTTAAGGCCTAAGTTCTTAAATCCTTGATCTGCGATTGCGATGACTTCCGCATCAAGAGCTGGATCGTCAACTCCAATCGCTTCAA
>JBFYOW010000012.1:0-21364 GCA_041303595.1 Actinomycetes bacterium | reverse complement strand
CGCCAATGTGCTGACAAACTTCTGGAGTTATCTCGTTGAATTTACAGTTCTCTTCATGTCCTAGTAACTCAACACTCGAGAAATTTCCAGTCGTCATGGGCGAAAGGCTACTTTGTAATATCTTTAACGGATATAGGGACGGAGCTCAACCTTGCGATTGCAAGCACGAGAACCTTCCATCGCAAGCTGATGACCTTGCTCTGCTGTCTCTGCCTCGATAATCCAGAAGCCGCTATAGAACTCTGGTGCGTCAAAGAGCGAGCCCGGAGTAACTTCACCTTTATTGTCGCGATTATCAATCACAGTTGCTTGCGCACCGGGCTGAATGCCAGCGGCGGTAATCCAGTGGCCGTTATTTTGAAGTTTCTCATTAAAGGCATCGATCTGCTTCATTTCGTCTGAATTAGCAGGATTTCCAGGGCCATCAATCACAAAGATAATAAATCGCATAACCCAACTTTAATGGATAGAAAAGAATTAGTGGAGAGCAACTGCTAGCGTTTTCGCATGGCAACGCTTGAGTCAATGCTCGCATCGATAGATCAATCTGTGCGACTCAAGGCTGCCCTTGATGCTGGAACCTATCCACGGCTTGATTTTGTTGATGTACTTATTTCTCAATGTACCCACGAGCCAGATTTCTTTGTCCGTGACACTCTCTCTTGGGCGCTGATGCGACAGGACCGCGAAGCTGTAATGGCAAAACTCATTACCGAACTGACATCTCCAATAGTCCAAGCGCGAAGCCAAGCCGTTCATACCTTAAGCAAAATTGGAGATAAGAAGAACTATCCACTTATCTCACTCGACCTGTTGCTTGACCCAGAAGACTCCGTTGCATCCACTGCTTGGAGAGCAGCATCAGTGCTAGTTCCAGATGGCGAGAAGGATGCGCTGGTGAAGGTTTTGATTACTCAATTAGGTCGAGGCGATTCTGATACTCAATTCGCTCTGACACGTTTTCTCTGCGCGATTGGAGAGGCCATTGTTGAACCGCTGAAACAAGCGGCGGGATCTGCCAATGAAGAGATTCGGGTTCAAGCTGAATTTACGCTGATGAGATTTGAGGAGATGAAGTTGGAGAGTAAGAAAACTGTGGGCGGCGAGGGTTTCGAACCCCCGACATCCTCGGTGTAAACGAGGCGCTCTACCACTGAGCTAGCCACCCGGCTTGTACTGCTCGCGAATACTACACTGAACCCATGGCACTCTTCCAAATGCAGATCTCGCTCCCAGACCGTCCCGGCTCACTTGGGGCAATTGCCTCTGCAATCGGCGCTGCCGGCTGCGATATTCGTGAACTCGTGGTGGTGAAGGCAGAGGATGGCAAGGGTTACGACGACATCACTGTCGCCGTCCCTGGCACAGATCCATCTGATTTGGTGAACGTCCTGAACTCAATCGGCGGCGTTGAAGTTATTGCAATCAAGCCCCTTTAAGTAAAACTGTAGGTAAATTAAAGAGCAGCGAGCGCGGCTTTATAGTCGTCGTTGCTACGAGCATCTCCAAGGCCATTAACTACTGACCAGCGAATGATGCCCTCTTTATCAATCACAAATGTTCCTCGAAGTGCGCAACCTCGTGCATCATCAAAGATTCCATAGCTTTGAGCAACTGCGCCATGTGGCCAGAAATCAGAGAGCACAGGGAACTTGTAACCCTCTTGCTCAGCAAAGACTCGCTGTGTGTACATCGAATCACACGATACAGCTAGTAATTCAACGTTATCGTTCTGGAAAGATGAGAGATCATCGCGCATTGCGCAGAGTTCACCGGTACATGTTCCAGTGAATGCGAATGGGATGAACAAGAGCACGACGTTCTTCTTACCCTTAAATGATGAGAGTGAGACCTTGTTGCCATTCTGATCGTTGAGTTCGAAATCTGGCGCCGCTGTTCCAAGTGAGAGAGTCATGCGGGAAACCTATCGCTTAGCAGTCTTCCTCGCCACTAGACGAGTTGCATTCCAATCAGTAGCAACAGATAACGATGATGTCTGTGAAAGACCCACATTAGGAGCCGCTCCTTGAATATCACTTGGCTCCACATGTCCATCACGCCCCGCTTTGGGAGTCAGCACCCAGATGGAGCCACTCTCCGAGAGATAGGTAAGGGCATCAACTAGCTCATCTTCCAGATCGCCATCGCCTTCACGCCACCAGATGATGACGGCATCGACAACCACTTCTGTCTCATCTTCAATGAAGGTGGTGCCGGTCATCGCTGAGATGGCGGTACGTAAAGGTTGGTCAACATCTGCCCCACGCCCGATCTCAAGGATGAAATCACCTGGTTCAAACTCCATTCGCTGTGCCACGGGGTAAGTCCAATAGATACTGGCCAGTTTCGCAATAGTTTTCCGGAGCCGATTTTCTGGGCTGATTTTCTCCTTAAGTAATGGGACTCACGCCTATCTATTTTGCCTACGACCCCCTTAGGCGCGAGAATATGCGCCATGAGCGAATTCCAGGGCCAGGCGGATTACCTTCTCAATCAGTTGGTAGATACAGATCCAGCAGAGACTCTCGAGTGGCAGCAATCCCTCGATGCAGCGCTCGCCGCAGCAGGACCAGTCCGTGCTCGATTCTTAATGCTCGCTCTTCTTCGTCGTGCACATGAGCGACAAGTTCCAATTTCAAACCTTCGTACAACTGATTACATCAACACCATCACGCCAGAGTCAGAGCCACAGTTCCCTGGCGATGAAGATATCGAACGCCGTATCCGTTCTTATGTTCGTTGGAATGCGGCGATGTTGGTACACCGTGCACAGCGCCCAGGAATTGGTGTTGGCGGACATATCTCAACTTACGCATCATCTGCATCTCTCTACGAAGTTGGTTTTAACCACTTCTTCCGCGGACAAGACCATGCAGGTGGCGGAGATCAAGTTTTCTTCCAAGGACATGCCAGCCCAGGAATGTACTCACGTGCATTCCTTGAAGGTCGTTTCACAGAACACCAACTCGATGGATTCCGTCAAGAACTTTCTCATCAAGGTGGCGGACTCTCTTCATATCCACATCCACGTTTGATGCCTGACTTCTGGCAGTTCCCAACAGTGTCAATGGGTATCGGTCCACTCAATGCGATTTATCAAGCTCGCTTCAATCGTTACTTACATAATCGCGGCATCAAAGACACTTCAGATCAGCACGTCTGGGCATTCCTAGGCGATGGTGAAATCGATGAGGTAGACACACTTGGAGCAATTGGTCTTGCTTCACGAGAGAAGCTAGATAACCTCACATTTGTTGTTAACTGTAACTTGCAGCGCCTCGATGGTCCTGTGCGCGGTAACGGAAAGATTATTCAAGAGCTCGAATCAATCTTCGGTGGCGCAGGATGGAATGTCATTAAGGTTGTATGGGGTCGCGGCTGGGATCCACTTCTCGCGCAGGACCGCGAAGGCGCACTCGTCAACATCATGAACTCAACTCTTGATGGTGATTACCAGACATTTAAGGGCGAATCTGGTGCATATGTCCGCGAGAACTTCTTCGGTAAGGATCCACGTACAGCAGCAATGGTTGCTAACTGGTCTGATGATGACATCTGGGCGCTCAAGCGTGGTGGCCACGATTACCGCAAGCTTTATGCCGCATACCTTGCAGCAACTCAGAAGAATGGAAAGCCAACTGTCATTCTTGCAAAGACAGTGAAGGGCTGGACACTTGGTTCGCACTTCGAAGCGCGTAACTCAACACACCAGATGAAGAAGATGTCTCTCGAAGACATCACTGAATTCCGTGATCGCCTTGAGATTCCACTTCCAGATAGCGCACTCGATAAGTACACACCTGCCTATTTCAAGCCAGCTGCAGATTCAGTTGAAGCGAAGTACCTAGCAGAGCGTCGTGCCGCACTCGGTGGAACAGTTCCCCGTCGTCGCGCAGCTTCAAAGCCACTACCACTGCCACCAGATTCAGTTTATGAATCTGTAAAGCGCGGTTCAGGTCAGCAAGAAATTGCAACCACAATGGCATTTGTCCGTATGTTGAAAGACCTGGTCAAGGATGAGGGAATTGGCAAGCGCCTTGTTCCAATCATTCCTGATGAGGCTCGCACATTCGGTCTTGATTCATTGTTCCCATCACTCAAGATCTACTCACCTCATGGTCAGCAGTACACATCAGTCGACCGCGAACTCATCTTGTCTTACAAGGAATCAACCTCAGGTCAGATTCTTCACGAAGGTATCAATGAGGCTGGATCAGTAGCTTCATTTACCGCGGTCGGTTCTTCATACTCAACACATGATGAGCCAATGATTCCGCTCTACATCTTCTACTCAATGTTTGGTTTCCAGCGCACTGGAGATGCATTCTGGGCAGCATCGGATCAGATGGTCCGTGGATTCGTTCTCGGTGCAACTGCAGGTCGTACAACACTTAACGGTGAAGGTCTCCAACATGAAGATGGTCATTCACATCTTCTCGCGGCAACCAACCCTGCAGTCGTCGCTTATGACCCTGCTTATGCATACGAACTCGGACATATCTTCAAGGATGGTCTCCGTCGTATGTATGGCGAGAACAGCGAGAACATTTACTACTACCTCACTGTTTATAACGAGCCATATCAGCAGCCGGCAGAGCCAGCTAATCTTGATGTTGATGGGTTACTCCGCGGCATCTATCTGCTGAAGGCCGGTGAGAAGCAGCGTAAGAAGAATGCGCAGATTCTTGCATCCGGTGTGGGAGTTAACTGGGCGCTCAAGGCGCAAGATCTCTTACAAAAGGATTGGGGCGTATCTGCCTCTGTCTGGTCTGTTACGTCATGGAATGAACTTCGCCGTGATGGTCTCGCAGTTGATAGCCATAACTTGCTCAATCCGACTACAAAGAAAACTGCATACGTAACAAGCAAACTTAAGGACACAGATGGTCCCGTCATTGCCGTCTCTGACTTTATGCGCGCAGTGCAAGATCAAATCGCACCATGGGTTCCAAATGATTTCTACGCCCTCGGTACCGATGGCTTTGGTCTCTCAGATACTCGTGGAGCTCTGCGTCGCCACTTCAAGGTTGATGCTGAATCAATTGTGGTGGCAACTCTTGCTCAACTTGCTAAGAGCGGAGATATCAAGGAATCTCTTGTTACCGAAGCGATTAACAAGTACCGTATCTTCGATGTCACGGCGGCAGATGCAGGAAATACTGAAGGATCTGGCTGATTAATCGAATTCCAGTAGCAGATATCTCCCCCGCGACTTTCTTCGGGGGAGAATTTGTTCCTGTTAAAGCTATCCCTGGCGAAACCTTTCCTGTCTCCGCAACTATTTTCCGTGAAGGACATGACGCACTTGGTGCAGATGTAGTTCTCTTTGATTCTTCCGGAAAAGAGATCTCCCGTTCAATCATGCACGAGGTGCGGCCTGGTGGCGATCGATATACCGCCGATATCACTATTCCAGCTCGTGGCGATTTCTCATATGCAATTGAGAGCTACGACCATCCACTCGCAACTTGGTTTCATGATGCTGAAATCAAAATTGGCGCTGATGTCGATGCTGAATTGATGTGCAAAATCGGTATCTCACTCTTTGAAGAACTTCTCGACCGTGATTCATCGAGCAAATCACTGCTCAAGCCAGCCATTGCCGCTCTCAAAGATGGCGCCCTTGCTCCACTTCACCGCTTTGGCAATGCATCTACGCCTGAGATTCGTGCATATTGCGCAGCTTCACCGCTGCGCCGTTTAGCCTCACTCAGCGAAAAGTATCCGGTGCGCGCCGATCACCCACGTGCACTTGTCGGATCTTGGTATGAGTTCTTCCCTCGCAGCGAAGGCGCAATTCTGAATAGTGATGGCTCAATCACGAGCGGTACCTTTAAAACAGCCGCGGCGAGAATCCCGGCGGTCTCTGCCATGGGTTTCGACATTCTCTATCTGCCTCCCATTCATCCAATTGGAGTTACTCATCGCAAAGGTCGTAACAACACTTTAACTCCAACAGAATCAGACCCTGGTGTGCCTTGGGCAATCGGCGGTAAAGATGGTGGCCATATGGCTATCAATCCTGTTCTTGGATCAATGAGCGACTTTGAAAACTTTGTTGCAACTGCAAAGAAAAATAAGATTGAAGTAGCGCTTGATTTCGCTCTACAAGCATCTCCGGATCATCCTTGGGTAAAGGAACATCCCGAGTTCTTCACACATCGCCTCGATGGCACGATTGCATATGCCGAAAATCCCCCCAAGAAGTATCAAGATATCTATCCAATCAACTTTGATAATGACTATGCCGCAATCTTGGACGAGTCCCTTAAGACGCTCCGATTCTGGATCAACAAAGGTATTTCAATCTTTCGCGTTGATAATCCACATACAAAGCCTGTGCACTTCTGGGCAGATGTCATGCGTACGATTCGCATCGAATCCCCGGATGTAATCTTCCTTGCCGAAGCTTTTACCAAAGCACCAATGATGCATGCACTTGGCAAGGCAGGCTTCCACCAGTCATATACATACTTCACATGGCGAACTTCAAAACAAGAGTTAATCGATTACAGCAATGAAGTTGCTCATCAAACATCAGCCTTCTTCCGCCCGAATTTCTGGGTGAATACTCCAGATATCAATCCATTCCACCTGCAAACTGGCAATCCAGCAATCTTTGCCATCCGTGCAGCACTTGCATCGACTCTGACACCGTCGTGGGGAATGTATGCCGGGTATGAACTTTATGAGCATCGCCGCTTTAAAGAAGGCGGAGAAGAGTATTTAGATTCCGAGAAGTATGAAATCAAGGTACGTGATTGGGCGGGAGCAGAGAAGAAGCAGTTATCTCTTGCGCCATTTATAACCATGCTCAATCAGATTCGCCGCGACAACGTTGCTTTGCAGCGATTGCGCAATCTTCGATTCCATCACTGCGAGAACGACCAGATTCTTGCTTATTCAAAGCGCGAAGGCGATAACTTAATTCTTGTTGTGGTCAACCTAGATCCAAATTTTGCGCAGGAGACAACTGTCAATTGGGATATGCGGGCTCTAGGAATCACAGAGAATAACTCCTCAAATAGCTTTGAAGTAACAGATCTGATTGATTCTGCGAAATATCAATGGTCTCCTCATACTTACGTTCGCCTTGATCCAACAAGGTTGTCGGGCAAAGTCGTTCACATTGCGAAGGTGAAGCTCTAGAATTACGGCATGAGTTTTCTCTCCAAGATTTTCAAGTCACATAAGTCTCTGGAAAAAACCAAGCCAGCGGTCAGTTTTCTCAATCCTTTCTCAACTCTCGGTGAACTCGACTTTTATCTCATCAATGAAGGTCGCCATGAAAAGTTATGGGAGGCGCTCGGCGCACATGTACTTCGTGATAAGGATGGCAATCTAGAGGGAACTGCCTTCTCTGTCTGGGCGCCAAACGCTCAAGCAGTTAGCCTCATTGGTGATCACAATTTCTGGGATAAGTCGGCACATCCCATGGTTCGTCAAGGCTCTTCTGGAATCTGGGAAATTTTTGTCTCCGGAATCGGTGCGGGAACAAAATATAAGTTTGCCATCTGTGGCGCTTTTGGAGCATGGGTAGATCATGCTGATCCGCTGGCGCGCGAGACAGAAGAACCACCGCTCACGGCGTCAGTTGTTAATGAGAGCACTTACTCATGGAGTGATAACGATTGGATGAGCGCCCGTTCAAATTTTCAACCATGGCGCTCCCCTGTCTCTGTCTATGAAGTTCATCTTGGTTCATGGCGACTTGGCCTTACCTATCGCCAAATGGCGACCGAACTAGTTGAGTATGTAAGCGCTAATGGCTTTACCCACGTGGAATTCCTGCCAGTAACAGAACATCCATACGGGCCATCATGGGGTTATCAAGTCACATCTTTCTTTGCTCCTACTTCGCGATTTGGAAGTCCGGATGATTTCCGTTTCTTAGTTGATGCGCTCCATCAAGCAGGTATCGGCGTCATTCTTGACTGGGTACCAGCGCACTTTCCAAAAGATGAATGGGCCTTGGCTCGCTTTGATGGCACAGCTCTCTACGAACATGAGGATCCTCGACTTGGTGAGCACCCTGACTGGGGCACTCTCATCTTCAACTTTGGTCGCAACGAGATTCGCAACTTCCTCGTGGCCAGCGCCCTCTACTGGCTAGATGAGTTCCATATTGACGGACTTCGAGTAGATGCTGTGGCATCAATGCTTTACCTCGATTACTCGCGTAAAGAGGGTGAATGGCTTCCAAATAAATTCGGTGGACGAGAGAACCTGGAAGCTGTTGCCCTGCTACAAGAGGCGACTTCAACTGCCTATAGGTCACATCCAGGAATCATGATGATTGCTGAAGAGTCAACGGCATGGCCGGGCGTCACGCGCGATACATCAAGTGAGGGCCTTGGCTTTGGTTTTAAGTGGAATATGGGTTGGATGCATGACACTCTCGAGTACCTGCAGCATGAACCAGTGCACCGCGTCTATCACCACAATGAGATAACTTTCTCAATTCTCTACGCCTGGTCTGAGAACTTTATGCTTCCACTATCGCACGATGAAGTTGTTCATGGAAAGGGTTCGCTAGTTAATAAGTTCCCTGGTGATCGATGGCAGAAACTTGCAACTCTGCGAGCTCTTTATGGATTTATGTGGGCCCACCCAGGAAAGAAATTACTCTTTATGGGTCAAGAGTTTGCGCAGAATGATGAGTGGAACCAAGAGGCAGGTCTTCAATGGCATCTCACTGAGTTTGCAGAGCACAATGGCGTTCAGGCAGTGCTGGCAGATATCAACGAAAACTATAAACGTCATCCCGCGCTCTGGGAGAAGGATGTCTCACCGGAAGGTTTCCAATGGATTGTCGGAGATGATGGTGCAAACAACATTGTCGCTTTCACTCGATGGTCTGACGCTGGATACCCGCTCGTCTGTATTACAAACTTCTCGCCAGTACCGCAAGAGTTCTACTCATTGCGAATGCCTACTGCTGGCGTTTGGCGGGAAACTATAAATACCGATGATGTGAAATATGGTGGTAGTGGAATCACAAACCATTCATTTGCAGTTGATGTAGATACTGATCTCTATACGACTTTACGCGTTCCACCACTTGCTACCGTTTGGTTTGAACGCGCTTAACTTTTCTCTTCAAGTACGGGAGTAAATAAGGCAGCCACAATCATCAGTGCTGCCGGGATCATCAGCGCCAGCGCGATTGATCCAGTTGCTCCAATTACTCCTGCTACAACCCATTTAAGTGCCGTAGTTAGGATGTTATTTGTGACTCCGAGCTGACCTATTACTACAGCACTCGGATTAGGGGATCGACGATTTGCTGCTGCCGTGAAACTTGGTCCCAGTATTGCTGAACCAATTCCTGCCAACGAGAACCCGAGCAGAAAGAGTCCGTAAGAAGTCCATTTTGCGCTCTCTGGAAGATGGGTCGCAATTGAGATTGTCACCATAAACCCGATTCCGGCAAGAAGCGTTGAATATCGTGCCAAGCGGTGAAGAGGATAACCGGCAGGAATTCTATGAATCGATAGACGGCCAGCGATCATAAAGACAGTAAAGATGATGTAAGGCAGTGTGCTGAGAGTGCCGCTAACGCCAAGTCGCTCTTTTGTAAAGATGGTTCCCCAGTCACCGATTGCAAATTCCAGATAGACCGCCGTTGCCAGGCCAAGACTGACTGGCCAATCAAGATGAAAAGAGGTGAAAATATCTCGAACGCGATAATCAGTCTCGGGATGTTCATTCGGAGGAACTAATGAATCCTTCATCTTCGCGGCGATGTTGAGAGATAGAGCTCCTGATATCAGGGCGATTAATCCAATATGGAGTGCAATCCCTACGTAATCGACAACCGCTCCCGAGACAATTGCGGTTGCTAGCGCTCCTGCGCTCCAATATCCAGCGGTGCTAGTGATGACATTCTCGCCGCTTCGCTCTTGAATATGAAAACCCTGAGTATTGAGAGCAACATGGATACAGGTGATACCAAATGCAATCATGATATTAAAGATGATGAAGAGCAATGGTGTACGAACTTGAACAATTGCAGCAAAAGATAGGTACTGCAAGAAAGTCGCGCTGATAAAGACTTTCTTTACACCAACTTTATGAACGATATGCCCCGCAGTAAGTAGCCCCGTAAATGCACCAATTGCTCCGGTAGTAATGATGGATCCGAACGCTCCATTGGAAAGTCCGAGGTTATCCTTTACATCAGGAAAACGTGGCACCCATGCCATGATGCCAAAGCCAAAGATAAAGAAGAGGAGGTTGAGATAACGCTTTTCGAGCTGATGGGAGATCATTTAGAAGAGCGCATTTGCAAGAGCTGCGCGGGCTTTAATAACGCGAGGGTCAGCGGAGTCAACGAGTGCGAAGAGTTCAAGGAGGCGTTCCTTAACTCTCTTCTGCTCATCTCCCGATAATACTGATACTAGAGCCAATAATCTCTTAAACCCTTGTTCCAATTCTCCCTGTGCCACTTCGATATCAGCACATTCCATTTGAATTTGAACATTATTTGGATGTTCAATCGCATCAGCAAAGACTTTTGCTGCATCAACTCCATCGACGCGAATCAAGAGTTGTACTTGAGCAAGGCCAACCTTTCCGTACATGTCATTAGGTTTGCGCTGCAAGAGCTCCTTATAAGCCGCTTCCGCTGCCAGAAAATCTCGGCGATCTATTGCTGCTAGCGCCACATCTTCCTCTGGCTCTGCTTGTTCAATAGGCGCCTCTCCAATACCTTGCTGCGCAGCCAGGGTAAGAATCTTGTTAATGACTTCACGGAGTTGAGTTTCAGAAAGTGCTTGCTCTACAAATGGAATTGGCTGCTCTGCAATAAAGACAAGACCGTAAGGAATAGTGCGCGTTTGTAAGGCTTGTGCCACCTGTGGCTGTTCATCAATATTTACTCGAGCCAACACCCACGCACCTTGATCCGCTAAAGCTAAACGGCCAAGTGTTTGCAACATTTCTACTGATTCGGCAGAGCGCGCAGACCAGCAGAGAACTACTACCGGCTTTTGAGCCGACATCGGTAAGAACTCGGAAGTGAGATTCTTAGCATCAACTTCTAAGCCCGGCATTGGTTTTGAAGTATCTACCGGAGGTTTGCCTAGACCACTGAGATCGAAGGCGCGACCAAAATTAGGTGGCAAGGTCATGACGCGCTCTCCTCTTTTACATCGACGCCGGAATCGCGGCGGAATGGAAGGATGTTATCTACATAAGATTGTGCAGCAAATTCAAGGCCAACATCATGGCCAGCTTTCTCGCTGAGATACCAACGGTGTTCCAGCGTTTCATGGAAGAACTGCGCTACTTCTATTCGTCCATCTAACTCTGCCGGAATCAGAGCAACGGTCGGCTTGAAGACAATATCCAACCAACGTCGAGCGGATTCAGCGACGGGAGGTTTTGGAGATTTCTCTCGGCCTCGGAAACGATCAAAGGAGGCAAGCAAGCGCTTTGCTTGCAGCTCTTCCGTCTCAAGACCCATGAGTTCACGTAGTCGGTTCTTGTGATACCCAGCAGCGACCAACTTAGGTTGGAAGTAGAGCTTTCCAGTATTTTCACTTCCCTCTTCAATTTGCACTGAAACTTCTTCTACGGCAAAACCAAGATCGTGCAATTGGCGCATCGCTCGTTCGACTGCGTGGCGATCCGTTGGGTCAAGAACTTGGCGTTCCTTAAGCGCTGCCCATAAGCGGTGGTACCTCTTAATCAGAGCGTTGCTGGCACGAATTGGATCCATCCCCGGATAGAGAACACCAGAGAGCGAGAGATCTTCTAGCTCTGCCGCAACATTGAAATGTGCAATCTCCAAGTCATGTTCGCGCTGTCCATCGCTCAAAGTTTTTTGAAACTCTCCGGTTTCAGCATCAACGAGGTATGCCGCAAATCCTTCAGCATCACGGCGAAATAGTGTGTTTGAGAGTGAGCAATCTCCCCACCAGAAACCCAAGAGATGAAGGCGTACGAGCAGCAAGGCAAGTGCATTCGCCATCAAGGTCACATCTTCAGCGGTGACTTCTTTTCCACTGAGCAAAACTCGATACGGGAGTGAATAGGGAAGGAAGCGCGTAACAAGGGCGCAAGGAAGTTCTTCGCCCTCATTATCAGTGCGGCCTTCAACTACAGCCACCGACTGCACACTTGGCGCATCTAGCTGTTTCAGTTCTCGCAAAATTTTATATTCGCGGTTAGCGAATTCAGAGACTGTCTCCTTAACTGCATAGACTTCAGAATCTGGGTCATCGGTGGAGCGAACCAGGCGGACGATGTGGCGCGAGATACCGCGCTTCTCAGTCAGATGCGGGTCTTCTGGCCAGAGCTCGAGGCTCTGGTTCCACGGCAGGCCAGAGACAGCAGCGATCTCCTCACCGACTCCCGTTATCCGTAACGCCATGAGTACATTCTCTCATCCTTCAATCGCTTTCTAATTACCAATACAATTAGATATGACTATTTCAGAGCGAATGGGCGGACGAAATCCAAAGAAAGCCACGAAAAAAGAGGCTCCTGTCACATCTCATTATGGAAGTGCTGGCGCACCGATAGATCGAGGTCACCCCTTCTACTTTGGTTTTCTCGCAACCGTGGGTGCGCTCACAGCTTTTGTCTTGCTTCGTGCGCTTGCGAGTGCAAGCCAAGTATTTGTGCTGATTCTCGTTTCGCTCTTCTTAGCAGTGGGCCTCAATCCAGCGGTCGAAGCAATTCGTCGCCGTGGTACTTCGCGCACCACTGCAGTTGCAATTATTTTTGTTGCCGTCTTATCTTTAGTTGGTCTTTTTATCGCACTTGTTATTCCTCCGCTTGTTCGCCAGACCACATATTTAATTGAGATTGCCCCGACGCTTTTGCAGGATCTCAAAGCTAATCCACGCATTGCCGATCTCAATCAACAATATGCATTTATTGACACTTTGCAGAATAAATTAGAGAGTATTACCTCTGATGGAACCCTGATTTTTACCGCCTTTGGCGGCGTGATTGGAGTCGGAAGAACGGTCCTCTCTGGGACCTTCACAGCCCTGACGATTTTGGTTCTCACTCTCTACTTCATCACTTCACTTAAGGAAGCAACACAGATTGGTCTCAAACTTGTTCCAGCAAGCCGTAGACCACGCGTTGCCCTGTTGGTCGATGCCATCATTGCTCGAGTAGGTGCTTTCGTGGGTAGTCAGATTCTGATTGCGGCGATGGCCTCTCTTTTCGTCACCGCCCTTTCTTTGACTCTTGGTCTTCCTTCACCTATTTCGATTGGCATCATCGTCTTTATCTGCGGCCTTATTCCGCTCATTGGGCACTTCTTAGGCTGTGGAATCGTCACTCTCATTGCGGCTACTCAATCAGTCGTAATTGGAATCATCGCTTTTGTTGCGTATGTTGTCTATGTTCAGATTGAAAACTATGTAGTTACGCCACGAATCATGAAGCGCAGTTTGAATTTGCCTGGCGCAGTCACCATCATCGCAGCGCTTATCGGTACATCGCTCTTGGGTCTCGTCGGTGGCCTCTTAGCAGTGCCGGTTGCTGCTTCCATTATTTTGATTATGGAAGAAGTTGTCTTTCCCCGAGCAGAACAGAACTAGAGCAGGTTTAATCTAACTCTGTTGGCAGCGGTAGGCGCGAAGGCGCAATAATCCGCGTGATCTCACTGAGAACACGGTGAACATATGGTTCGCCAACCCAAAGATGTTTAGCGCCATCAACTGCAATTAAATCAATCTGCGGAATAACAGCAAAGCGATTTCGAGCTTCATCTGGTTTAAGGTAATCATCATGCTCCGGAACCAGTGCGGTGATTGGTCTTCCATCGTGAGCCCAGAAAGCTAAGTCACTCTCTTCAACTTTCATCAATGGCGGGCTCAAAAGAATGAGTCCTTTAATTCGTGGATCACGAGCATGACAGAGCGCTAGTTCGGTACCAAATGACCAACCAACTATCCAAAGTTCACTTACCTGAAGTTGATCAAAGCAGTAATCAATTGCAGCCTGCACATCAAACTTCTCGGCAACTCCGCCATCGTAAGTACCTGTACTTGTTCCGGCCTCGCTCGTTGTGCCGCGAGTATTGAACCGAATGATTGTCACACCGGCCATCGCAGGCAAGCGGTTCGCCGCTTTCTTATAGATATGGCTATCCATCATTCCGCCGCCGGTGGGATTGGGATGGAGGCAAAGGAGCGCAGTTGTTGGATTAGTCACTGGTGCTGCAACTTCGCCAATCAGAGTCTCGCCATCTGCCGTGGTGAGGGTAAATGGGGTGCGATGCGCGGGCAATACAGTGCTCGGGCGGATTGGTTCCGACATAGTCGCATTCTAGTGACTACTCTTTCGCTATGGCTAAGAAGAACGCGGCAACATTTGAATCACTCAACCCAGTTACTGGCGATATCGCAGGTAGTTACCCCATCAATAGCGAGAGAGAGGTCTATGCCGCTGTCACTCTCGCTTCTGATGCAGCAATCAGATGGAACGAGTTGGGGCACAATGGTCGCCGCAAGATCCTCCTTGCCTATAGTCGATTGATGTTGAGTGAGATTGATTCTCTCGCGCAACAAGTAACACTTGAGACCGGCAAACCTCACTCAGATGCAAAGTTAGAGATCACACTTGCCGCCCACCACGTTGCTTGGGCTGCCCGCAATGCAGAATCTGTTCTGCGTACTGCACATCGTTCGCCTGGCGCATTGATGGCAAATATGTCAGCGACGGTAGAACGTTCTCCCCTTGGTGTTGTCGGAGTCATCGGACCTTGGAACTATCCCGTATTTACGCCCATGGGTTCGATTGCATATGCACTTGCTGCTGGAAATACTGTTGTCTTCAAGCCAAGTGAATACACACCTGGAGTTGGAATTGCACTTGCTGAGTTATTTGAACATGTCGCTGGAAGCTCTGAATATTTCCAAGTTGTTACTGGATTTGGTGAGACTGGTGCAGCGTTATGCCGAAGCGGCGTAAAGAAGTTGGCCTTCACTGGATCTACTGCGACTGCAAAGAAGGTTGCTGCGCTTTGTGCAGAGACGTTAACGCCAGTAATCGCTGAATGTGGCGGAAAAGACCCAGTTATTGTCGCTCGCGATGCCGATTTAACTCGCGCTGCGGATGCAACCGTTTGGTCAGCTCTCTCAAATGCTGGCCAGACATGTATCGGGGCAGAGCGCGTCTATGTTGATGAGAATGTTGCCGATATCTTTACTGAAAAGGTAATTGCACTAGCAAAGACAATTCATGCCGGTAACCCTGATGATGCTAATTACGGACCAGCAACCATGCCTTCACAGTTAAAAATCATTGAAGCCCATATTAAAGATGCGGTAAAGCGTGGTGGAATTCCGGTAGTCGGTGGAACTCAATCTGTAGGCGAACGATTTGTGCAACCAGTAATTCTCTTGCAAGTTCCAGAAGATTCAATCGCAGTTACCGATGAGACTTTTGGCCCCACACTCGTAATCAATCGAGTGCCAGATATGGAGACCGCTATCCAATTATCAAACGCTTCTCGCTATGGCCTGGGCGCGTCCATCTGGTCCCGCCGCCAGGGCCGAATGATTGCATCCCAACTCCATTGTGGAATGGTGGCAATTAACTCTGTCATTTCATTTGCCGCCGTTGCATCGATTCCTTTCGGCGGAACGAAGGATTCTGGATACGGAAGAATTCACGGACCAGAAGGTCTATTGGAATTTACCTACGCTCGTTCAGTTGTTCGTGCCAGGTTTCAATTACCGCTAGCAATCACTAGCTTCAAGCGCACCGCGAAAATTGATGCGCTCATTGTGAGGGTATTAAAGACTTTGAGGGGTCGTCTCTCTTAAATCGGTTGCTCTTTAAAAGCGCGGTGCGTTACGAGTGCGCTCAGTGTTAGGTCTGCGATTGTTGCGCTTGCTCCAACACGCATTATGCCAATGCCGGCGATTATCTTCATCGCCATCGAGCCATGCCACGGTATGAGGTGTAGCCATGGGAATTAATTGATCACAACCGGGGCAGCGATACGATTTGGTTGCAGATGAACCTGAAAGTTTTCTAACAATCCATAGGCCTTGGTCATCTTCTTCAAAACTCTGAGTTGAGGGGACTCCGCGAGGTTCTTCATCATTACCTTTAGGGCGCTTGCCTTTGGGGTAGTTCTTGCGCGGACTCATGGATGTATTTTCCATTACATTCTTACCTTTTCGCCAATCGTGAGGGCTAGAGTTGGATTATGAACTCGGTGATTGAAGTAAATGAGTTACGGAAGAGCTATGGCGCCCTATCGGTTGTAAAGGGCATCTCACTTTCAATTCAGAAAGGCGAAATATTCGCGATTCTCGGCCCTAATGGTGCAGGAAAGACCACCTCAGTTGAGATTCTTGAAGGCTTTCGCGCCGCAGACTCTGGCACGGTGCGCGTTCTTGGTACCGATCCTGCGATAAAGGGAAGGGCAGCACTTGAGTGGCGAGACCGAATCGGAATCGTTCTGCAGAGCACTCAGGACACCGCTGAACTTACTGTTCGCGAAGCAATCACTCACTTTGCTAGTTACTACTCAAATCCACGCGAAGTAAATGATGTCATTAACTTGGTTGGCCTCAATGAGAAGGCCGATGATCGTGCGCGCACGCTATCCGGTGGTCAGCGCCGCCGTCTCGATGTTGGTCTCGGCATTATTGGTCGACCAGAAGTTCTCTTCCTCGATGAGCCAACAACTGGCTTTGATCCAGAGGCGCGGCGTGCATTCTGGCTTCTGATTCGTCAACTTCGTGATGAAGGAACAACCATCTTGCTCACTACGCACTATCTGGATGAGGCTGAAGCTTTGGCTGATCGCGTAGCGGTGATGAACCATGGTGAAATTCTTGAGATCTCTACCCCATCCCTTCTCGGCGGTCGTGCTAATGCGCAAGCAACAATCTCATGGAGTGAAGGCGGAATGAGCAAGCGCGAGACTTCAGAGTCACCTACGGCATTTGTAAAGGCGCTCAGCGAAAGACTAGGTGGTGAGGTTCCGGATTTAAGTATCCATAGACCTTCACTTGAAGATATCTACCTTTCAATGATTGGAGCCACCCATGAATAAGAAACTTCCTGGCGCTCTCGCAATCGGAGTTCAACGCGGCGGACTAGAGGTTAAGCAATTCTTCCGACAGAGAGAATCAGTCGTATTTACTCTGCTCTTTCCATTGATTCTGCTCGCCATCTTTGGTTCAGTATTTAGCGAAAAGATCGCACCGGGCGTGACTTTCAGCCAATACTTTGTCGCAGGAATGATCGCCTCAGCTCTGGTAAATACTGGTTTTCAACAGATTGCAATTTTTATTCCAATCGAACGTGACTTAGGCGCACTCAAGCGTTTACGTGGAACACCGATGCCAGCATCAAGCTACTTCATCGGAAAAGCAATTGTCGTGACTGTCAGCATGGTTATTCAAGTTGTGCTTTTGCTTGCCGCAGGAGTTGCATTCTTTGGAGTTGAGCTCCCCACCGAAGCAAACAAATGGTTGATTTTTGCCGCCATACTTCTCACCGGTTCATTAGTTTCGACGATTCTCGGCGTTGCATTTTCAAGCGTTCCCAAGAATGCTCGTGGTGCATCTGCCATCGTTTCCCCAGTTGTCATCATCTTGCAGTTCTTTAGTGGAGTTTTCTTTATCTTCACCGACCTACCGCAATGGATGCAGCAGGTGGCGGCAATCTTCCCCCTCAAGTGGCTCACCCAAGGAATGCGTTCGGTCTTCCTGCCGGACTCTTTTGCTACGCGTGAAATCGCCGGCGATTGGGAGACTGGGCGAACCTTTGCCATTATTGGCATATGGCTAATCGTGGGAACCTTCCTCGCAATCCGCACCTTCAAGTGGGATCGCGACTAACTAGCCTTTTCCTGATTGCAGCTCTCGCCCTACTTTCGCCGGCCTCTCAATTCGCCTCACAGGCGGATTCAACAAGCCCTTCACCCGAGGCAACATCGAGTGCGACGGCAACAGCCTCTGCCTCTGCTTCTGCTTCTCCGTCAGCGAAGCCATCGGTTAAAGCATCAGCGAAGCCATCGGTTAAAGCATCAGCGAAGCCGACTGCAACCAAGAAGCCAGCCCCTAAGAAAAAGAAGAAGGCAAAGGTCCGCGTTTCGCCTTCACCAAAACCTGTCTGGCCACCTAAAGGTTTTAGCGTTGAAGGAGAGGTCTACGCGAAGATTCCAACTGCTAAAGAGTTGGTAGGCATAATCTCTGCAAATAGGACTTTAGAGAAGCGAATAAAACAGTGCACAACTTATATCTGTGGCTCTGTTCAAGTTGCCTCTGAGATCGGCTGCATCTGGTGGGAAATCATCTCTGTGATCTCTGACGGACAAGGCACAAAACTTGGCGAACTTACCTCGGCCTTTGACTCAAGTGCTGCAAAAGAATTTAAGACCTTGATTATTGTGTCACCAGAGAAGGCAGATAAGGGCGGTTCAGCAAAAATTGTCTCTGTTATCTGTCACCACGAGGATCGTGTAACAACAGATCCAAAAAACAACTATAAAAAAGTTTTTGCTTAACGATTAGCGCCTGGAACCCAGAGCTGATCACCAATCTCTTTATTGGCAACGCGCGCCAAAACAAAGAGAAGATCTGAAAGCCGGTTGAGGTACTGAGCCGTCAAAGGATTAACTCCCCCACCAAATGAGTGAATCGCAGTCCATGTGCGACGCTCTGCGCGACGAACAACTGTGCGAGCAACATGAAGATGTGCCGCTGCAGCTGTTCCAGAAGGTAGAACGAAAGAGCGAAGTGGTGCTAAATCTGCATTGTATGCATCGATTGAATCTTCAAGGTATGTAATCTGAGTTTCTAGAACTCGAAGTGGTTCGAAGGCTGGCTTGTCGACAACTGGAGTACAGAGATCTGCTCCAACATCAAAGAGATCATTTTGAATACGCACTAGCAAGATTCGAATATCTTCAGCGAGTGCATCGGTAGATAAGACAACACCGATTGCTGAGTTGGCTTCATCGACAGTCGCGTATGCCTCAAGGCGCGGATCGTTCTTTGATGTACGGCTCATATCTCCAAGAGCTGTAGTTCCGTCATCACCTGTTTTTGTATAAATGCGTGTCAGATTAACCATGCGCCTAGCCTAGTAGCCATCTGGAATACCGCTACCCGTGACGTAGAATCACCTCATGACTTCAGCGCCGAGCCACGATCGCTTCCGTATCGTGGGCGGCTGCCGCCTCCAGGGCGAAGTCACGGTGACCGGGGCTAAGAACTCGGTTCTCAAGCTGATGGCAGCCTCTCTATTGGCCGTTGGTAAGACCACTATCTCCAATGTGCCTGATATCGCCGATGTCGACATCATGGCAGACCTGCTGACCCGCCTGGGCTGCACCGTGGTCCTCAACAATAAGTCGGGCGGCGACGGCACAGTCACTATCGATGTTCCACATGAGCCAGCCCATCGCGCCGATTACGAACTCGTACGCAAGATGCGTGCTTCGATCAATGTTCTCGGTCCACTTGTTGCTCGCATCGGAATTGCCGAAGTCGCACTTCCAGGTGGCGATGCCATCGGTTCTCGTGGTTTAGATTTTCATATCAGGGGTCTGGAATCACTTGGCGCAAAAGCTCATATCGAACATGGCTATGTCATCGCTGAAGCACCTAAAGGACTCGTTGGAGCAGATATAACGCTCGACTTCCCATCAGTGGGTGCGACAGAAAACTTGATGACGGCTGCAGTTCTTGCAAAGGGCGTTACAACTATCGATAACGCTGCGCGCGAACCAGATATCGTCGATCTATGTGAGTTCCTAGTATCTATGGGCGCAAAGATTGATGGTATTGGTTCACCGCTCATCACAATCACTGGCGTTGAGAAACTCAATCCAACATCTCATCGCACCATCACCGATCGCATCATCGCAGGTACTTGGGCATTTGCCGCCGCGATGACTCAAGGTGATATCACTATCCATGGTGCACGCGCAGACCATATGGAAGTCATGCTCGACAAGTTGGCATCGGCAGGAGCAATCATTACATCAACCAGTGATGGGGTTCGCGTGAAGATGGATCACCGCCCAAAGGCTATTGATGTAGCAACACTTCCATATCCAGGATTTGCGACCGATCTCTTGCCATTCATTATCGCGATGAACTCAATTGCAGATGGACACGCGATTGTTACTGAGAACGTATTTGAATCTCGCTTTATGTTCGTTAATGAACTTGCTCGCTTAGGCGCGCAAATCACAGTAGATGGCCACCATGCCTCGATTGACGGCATTCCGCAGCTCTCTGGCGCACCAGTTGAGGCATCAGATATCCGTGCTGGCGCAGGACTAGTTCTTGCAGCCCTTGTAGCAGAGGGTGAAACCACTGTTGATGGCGCCTTTCACGTTGATCGCGGCTACCCCAACTTTGCTGAAGACCTGCGCAATCTCGGCGCCAGCGTCACTCGCGAATAACTCTTTAAATGAAAAAAGCCCCTCCAGGCAATCTGGAGGGGCTTTTCTATTGAAACCAATTAAGCAACTGACTCCGTCAAGATTGATACGCGATCGTTGTTGACTGAGAGGAATCCACCTTTAACGTTGAACTCCTTGGTTGAACCATCAGAGACTTTGATGCTAACAAGACCATCGACAAGTACGCCAAAGAGTGGTGTGTGGCCAGGAAGTACACCGAGGTCTCCCCCTGTTGTACGTGCGAGGACGAAGTTCGCCTCTCCAGACCAGACCTGCTCTGTTGGCGAAACCAGTGCGACGTTGAGAGCCATAGCTATTACTTAGCCAACTCTGCTGCGTTGCGCTCTACATCATCAAGACCACCGCACATGAAGAATGCCTGCTCTGGAACGTGATCGTACTTTCCATCTGCAAGTGCTTCGAATGCATCGATTGTGTCAGCGATTGGAACGTATGAACCGTCGATACCTGTGAAGACCTTCGCCACGAATGTGTTCTGTGACAAGAAGCGCTGGATACGACGTGCACGTCCTACGAGGATACGGTCATCTTCTGAGAGCTCATCGATACCCAAGATAGCGATGATGTCCTGAAGATCCTTGTAACGCTGCAAGATCTGCTTAATACGGTTTGCAACCTTGAAGTGGCGCTCACCGATATAGCGTGGATCGAGAATACGAGATGTTGAGTCAAGCGGATCCACAGCTGGGTAGATACCAAGCTCTGAAATCGGACGTGAGAGAACAGTTGTCGCATCCAAGTGGGCGAATGTTGTATGTGGAGCTGGGTCAGTAATATCGTCAGCAGGAACGTAAATTGCCTGCATAGATGTGATTGAGTGACCACGTGTTGATGTGATGCGCTCCTGAAGCTGACCCATTTCATCTGCAAGTGTTGGCTGGTAGCCCACTGCAGATGGCATACGTCCGAGAAGTGTTGAAACCTCTGAACCTGCCTGAG
>JBFYOW010000011.1:0-21478 GCA_041303595.1 Actinomycetes bacterium | reverse complement strand
CTCCTATACCTTCCAGGTTCGTGCAATTAATCCAGTCGGTCTCTCTGATTCATCGACCGCATCTGCCCCAGTAAAGATTGCGGGCGTGGCTGATGCTCCAACATCAGTTACTGCGGTGGCAGGGGATGAGACCGCTACAGTTTCTGCAACAGGACTGTGGAATACAATCACCGGGAGCGGTGGTGATTCTGTGACTGCAATCATCTTTACCTCAATGGATGGGCTCCATACCTGTACCGCTACATACCCAGAGACTTCATGTGTTATCACTGGACTTACAAATGGAACTGCATACTCATTTACCGCGGTAGCCCAGAATGCAGTTGGAAATTCGCCTTCACTTAGCTCTGCGGCTGTGACGCCTGCTGGAACCCCAACAGCTCCAACAACAATCAATGCAGTAGCAGGTGACCGCAGTACAACACTTACCTTTAGTGGACAAGATGCAAACGGCACACCAATCACCTCATATATCGTCACCGTGGCACCAACAGGTGATACCTATACGGTCTCATCATCACCGGCAGTGATTACTGGCCTCACAAATGGATCTGCCTACACATTCACTGTTGCCGCTGTTAACGCAATAGGGGCATCATTAACTTCAACTACTACAGCCACTGCAACTCCTGCATCAGCGCCAGGTGCACCAACAGCTCTTGCAGTAGTTGCGGGTGATACTTCGACAGTAGTGTCTTGGAGTGCTCCAGCCGATGATGGCGGTTCACCGATTACTTCTTATCTAGTGACTGCAAGCAATGGAGCAACATGTACTGCAATCGCTCCAGCGACAAGTTGCAAGATTGATGCACTTACCAACGGAACTCCTTATACATTTACGGTCCAAGCAATCAATGATGTGGGTACAGGAACTGCATCTGCCCCATCACCAACTTCAACTCCGGCAGGTTTGCCAACGCCACCAACTGCAATCAGTGCAGTTATAGGTGACGGTCTGGTGACTCTGACATTTAGTGGCGCCGGCACCAATGGGTCAGCGATTACCAATTACACAGTGATCGCCGAACCTGGTGGCTTTACTGGAACCAGCTCAAGCTCGCCAGTAACAGTGCTAGGCCTTACAAACGGCACTCCGTATACCTTTAGAGTGATTGCGACCAATGGGGTGGGTGACTCTGAATCTTCAACCGTTACGGTCACAGCGGTTCCAGCATCCGTCCCTGGTGCTCCAACATCTGTCACAGCAGTCGCCGGAGATGCAAGTGCAACTGTTTCGTTCAGTGCTCCTTCAAGCGATGGTGGTGCAGCAATTACCGGTTACACCATTACTGCTTCCCCTGGCGGAGCAACATGTAATGCTCCAGCAGGCGCCACAAGTTGCGTAGTAACGGGTCTCAATAATGCGTCGACATATAGCTTCACTGTTGTTGCCAATAACGCCGCTGGCGCTTCACCGCAATCAAATAGTTCGAACTCAGTCACACCAGTTGGCCCACCTGCTGCACCATCAATTTCTAGCGTGACTCGTGGCGATGAGAAGGTAACAGTTGTCATCGTCGCTCCAACTGATGATGGTGGATCTCCAATTACTCAATTTGTCATCACTGTTCAACCAGGTGGTCAGACAATTACTACAAATTCATTGACCACCGAAATCACAGGTTTAACAAACGGAACGCTCTATACATTTACAGCTGCTGCGGTAAATAACGTTGGAACAGGTTCTTCATCTACAGGAGTAACAGGTCGACCTGCCGGTCTGCCAACACCTCCGACCATTGTTACTGGAGCGCCAGCAAATATGGCAGCGATTCTCACCTTTAGTGGTGCGACTGGAAACGGTGCAGAGATCCTCCGTTACATTGTCACAGTTGTTGAAACTGGAGATACCGTTACCGGTACATCTTCACCAATTAGAGTCAATGGTCTTACCAATGGAACGCCATATACATTTACCATCACTACAGTAAACTCAGTCGGACAATCAGTTGCTTCACAGATCTCGCTTGCAGTAACGCCAGAACAAGCAACTTTCTTGGTGCCTTCACCGTCATCACCTCCGAGTGCGCCAGCACCAGCGATTGTGACGCCAACCCCTACGCCTTCTCCAACGCCTTCACCGTCGGTAACTCCAACCCCTACGCCTTCTCCAACACCAACGCCAACCCCTACGCCTTCTCCAACCCCTACGCCGAAGCCAACGTCTAAACCAACGCCGAAGCCAACACCTAAGCCAACCTCTTCACCGAAAGCCACTCCAAAGGCAACACCAAAGCCTTCTGCATCGCCTACTTCAAAGGCAAAGCCAGGCGCCAACCCAACTCCTTCAGCATCTAAAAAACTTACTATCAATCCAAAGACAACTGGTTCCAGTGCAAAGGTAGGCATTAATAACCTAAAGCCAGGTCAGAAGATTAAGGTCACGGTCAAGCAGGGTGAAGTAATTGCGTCAGCGCAACCATCCACAAAGGCGACAAGTAAGCCAAAGCCTAGAACAACACCTAAGGCAACACCTAAGGCAAAACCTAAGGCGACGCCAAAGGCAAGCCCTAAGAAGAGCAAGGCGCCAATCAAGATTGTTCCAAAGCCTTCAGGGTCATCCGCAAAATTTGGAATTAACAACTTGAAGCCGGGACAGAAAATTAAGGTCACAGTTAAAACAGGAGGTACGGAGAAATGATAAGAAAGCTTATGCTAGCGGTTCTCTTCATTCTACAGATATCGATTCTTCCAAGTTGGGGGGTCGAGACTGTCCTAATTGATCGACTTACTACCGCCGAGGCAGAAGAACTCGATATTCAAATACCTGCTGAAACACCACCGGGCTATCACGAAGTAATCATTCAGGTCTCTGATGATTCAGGTGTTCTTGATCAAAAAATTCTTACATTCTGCAAGAGTCTTGATGGAACAATTGATTGGGCGAGTAACTGTCCTGGACTTGTAGGCATCTCCTCAGCAGAAGAATTGAGCGAGATAACTACTCGAGAAGATTTGCCGGAATACGATCCAGCTCAAGAACCAGAGAAGAGCAAAGATCTACAAGTTGCGGCATTCGCCGTACTTGCAGCGCTCTCTGCTGGTGGAGCAGTCGCTGGAGCAGGTGCTAGCGGAAGCGCCTCAAATTCAAACTCTAATTCCGCACGTAGTGAGAATGATTCCGAAGAGGAAGAGGGATCAAAGGATGACTCGGATGATGAGAGCGATGAACTAGCTTCAGTTGCAGCGGGATCACTGGCAAAGATCGCTCATGATCCTGGTCGTGGTGATCTCAGCCGTACTTGGCGTAATCCGTTCTCTCAAAAGTCAGATGATTTCTTCCGCAATCTCGTTTCCAGAGTGTCTCCACATTCACCAATAGTTGCTCGCACTATCGCCGATGGAAACTATCTCCGCGCAATGTTCGGCTCTTTAGCCTCGCTATTGTTATTGCCTGGCGCTGTTTTGGGTCTTATTGCCCTCAATGACACCTCAGGTCAGGCGCTACCGCCTGCCACATGGATTGTGATGGCGATTATTGCTCTGGCAATTCTCGATGCCATGGCGGGTTTCTTATCTGGCTTAGTTTTCGCCCTGGGTGTCATCGTGTCAGGAAACTTCACTTCTCGTGATGAAGTGCTGACTGTTGCCGGTTTATTCATAATTTTCTACGCACCATCGCTATTGGCGAGTTCAATCCGTCCACTACGACGAATCGCAAAAGATCGTGATTCTCTCTGGGAACGCGTCACCGACTACAGTCTTGTGACTTTGTTGTCCGGTTGGACTCTGTTCAAGATGATTGGTGGACTTAATGCGCTAGCTGGTGTTCAACTTCTCATCACTTTCGATGCGCAGAAGATTGGTATATGGACTTCTATCTTCGTCTTTATTCGTCTAGTCCTTGAAGATTTTGCGACTTATGCATATCCAGTTCGCCTTAATCAGACATCAGGTGAGATGAAAGAGCCAGATACCGTCCACAAAATTATCGCCCTCGAATTAAAGATATTCATCTTTGTCGAACTAGCGATGCCATTTGTTGGGTTCAATCTTAAGTTGCTGCTTGGTACACTGATATTTATCACGCCTTCACTAATCGGCATCTTCTTCGATGATCGACTACCTAAGTTCCGGATTTTGCATCGAATCCTTCCGGGTGGCGCCTTCAAGCTTGTAGCCATGGTTTTTATTGGTGCGATAGCTGCAGGATGGATTCAGGGCCTCTTCTCTGATTCTCGAACATTCCTAGCCTGGTCGTTCGTTGTTCTTGCCATACCGGGATTGATACTGTCATTGCTCAATAAGATGAGCGCTGACCCAGAGACAGATTGGAAAGTATCTCCTATTGGAAATACTGCCTATCGAGTCCTCGGCATCATCGTCTTCTTACTTATCGTGCAGATCGTTCGTGGAGTCGACCTCTACGCGGTCGTTTTCGGTAAGTAAGTTAGTTACTGAGTAAGCGGTAACCCACGCCACGTACGGCGTGAAGTACCTTTATTTCGCTGACTTCCTTGATTTTCATACGAATACGTGAAGCATGGGTATCGAGCAAGTGATCGCTTGAATACTCGAGTGAAGTGCCAATCGCCTCTGATATCTGCTCGCGAGTAAAAACACGCTTTGGGTTGCTGATGAGCAGGTAGAGAAAATCGTATTCAGTGCGCGTGAGTTCTACCTTCTTGCCATCAACCATGAGCTCACGTGTCTCTGTATCTAGTAAAAATGGTCCAGCAACTATCTTTGAACCGGAAACAACATTCTGCGCTGAGCGGTGACGTATTTGCGTTGTAGTACGTAAGGCAAGAATTCGAGCAGAGACTGGCTTGGTAATGTAATCGTCAGCGCCAGCTGCCAAGCACATCGCTTCATCCATCTCTTCAACATGGCTAGTCAACATGATGATTGGGACAGTTGAGACCTTACGTATTTCACGGCAGACTTCAAAACCATCAGGCTGACCAATAGAGAGATCAAGGATGATGACAGAGGGTTCTTTCTTTCGGAAAATCTCTAGTGCGCGATTGCCATCGGCCGCCTCGATTACATCAAAACCTTCCGGTGTGAGAGCAGAGCGAACAAAGAATCGAATATCCTCGTTATCATCAACGATTAAGACTTGATCATTACCCATCTATCTCACCACCTATCTCTTCTGAGGCATCTTTCAACATTTGAAGGAGCCTTTCTTTATCTTCTTTAAATTCCTCCACGGTGGGTTCTTCAGATATCGAACGGGAGTAATCGAGAATCTGTCGTCCTTCATTCTCAAAGCCATAGAAGCCAATCACACCTCCAATAGTGTGCGTGACTGCCTGCGCGGTCGTAGGTGTCGCCTCTGCAAGAGAGGCAATAGAGCGAAGCATCACATCACCGCGTCTATCTTGAATTAACTTCGCTTCACTGGTGAGAAAGAGTGGAATCAAGAGAGTAATGGTGGTGCCCTTACCTAAAGTGGAGGTGATTGTTAGATTGCCGTCATGGAGCTCAAGTAGCTGTCGGACAATGGCTAGACCCAAACCCGTTCCTGGATATTGACCCGCATCAGTATTTTTCGCTCTAAAGAAGCGGGTTGATAGGTTCTCAATATCATCTTGAGGGATACCTATCCCGTGGTCTCTCACCGATATCCGAGCATATTCGCGGCCATATTTCAGTGTGACGGCATCTAAAGTAACTTCGATGAGCGAATCCTTAGGGCTAAATTTATTGGCATTGCCGATGAGGTTAATAAGTACCTGCGTGAGTTGCCCGGCATCGCCTTCCACAAAGAGCTCTTCATCAGCACTCATGGAGATCTTCTGCTCTGACTTATCAATTGCTGGCTGCATAATGAAAATAGCGTTATCAATAACCTGATTGAGGGAGACTTTATCGACTGATTTAACTGCCTTATTTGTATCTATCTTGCTCATGGAGAGAATGCTTTCAACTACGTGCAACAAGATCTGGGCATTGCGATCGAGAACTTCCAGGTACTTGGAAATATCTGCATCAGGATTCTTCTCTTGCTCTTCACGGACAAGCTCGATGTAACCAATAATTGAGGTAAGCGGAGTTCTTAACTCATGGTTTACCGTCGAGATAAAGGTGGTTTTTGCTTCATTTAAATCTTGAAGTTTCGTCACAGTATTTTGTGTCTTACGCAACTCTTCAATTGTTTCATCTAGTTTCTTCTGCTCAAAGTCAAGAATATTTCGCGCCACGCGATAGTTTCTAAAATTGCTCCGTGCATTGAGAAGGAGAAAGAGGGCTCCGGTCACGATAAAGATATAGAAGAAGATGAGATTGAGTCGATCCCGATCTGCATTGCGTTGAGCGTTATCGATCATCTCTTCATCAACTGAACGCTGATAAGAAACCACCACTGCACGTGCTTGCGAGAGAATTTCATCGATAATGGGAGAGATTGCAGTATTGATTGAGGGATGCATCTTTTCAGGAAGAATCCCTGGGGGAGCCGAGGCGACGATTGCATCAGATGCATTGAGGGCTCTCCAATAAGGGGCAAGGGCGCGGCTACCCATAGAACGGCCGCTGGAATCAATAACCGAGAGGCGTTGGGCCAAAATATTGCGTGCAATCTGCACATTTCTGCGAGTAGTGCCTCCATTAGACCATTGAGCTAAACGAGTGGCATATACGAGTGTTTCACGCTGGGTAAAGATGATTGAAGCAGCTGGACTTTCGACATCACTGAGAACCTTTGCCTCTCGCACCGTGGAATTAGACTGCACGATAGACGAGTAACCGAGTGCGAGGATCGAGAGAGTTGCGATAGAAAAGAGCAGGTATTGAAACTTTGTGACATGAAATCGTTCAAGCGAACGATGCTGCTCTATCTGCGGTTCTTCAGACATTTTCTTATCTCACCTCGATTGCGGCGAGAGACCAGTTCCATGAATCGAGTTGTTTTGACCAACTGCTTTTATCTCCAAAGATAATGCGAAGCGGTCCGCCCTGATCGTACGGAATAGGAGCACGATTACGTTTGATAGCAATAAATGCATTAGCCGCAATAAACTTCTCAGCAGTATTTGAATAAATGTAATCGTTGAGAGCAATCGTATTGACTTTATCTTTTCCTGAAATTCCAGCAAGGGCGAAGAAGTTCTTCATCGGTACCACAGTAAATACCTGTCGCTTCTTAATAAAAGGTTCGTAGATTGATATAACAGTGCTCTTCATTTTCAAGAGACGGGTCGTTGTGAATTCAACCTTCTTTGTGCCCTTAGAGACAGTGAAGATAATTTCATTTGGACCGGCAGGATCTACAGTTGATGTGCCATATGGATTCTTATCTGCACCGTGAGCAATCGGTGAGAGAGTGATTAAGAGCGATGCCACAATTGCGGTAGTAATTGACTTCTTCATCTCTATCTCCGATTTAGTGGGTGGTGACTGGAAGTTCAAGGATGTTACGTACTTTTTCGCGAATTGTTGTCGCTCTGAAGGGCTTAATGACATAAGAGGTAGCCCCAGTCGCAAGAGCGATATCAATATCCTCAGTAGTGGATTTAGCTGTAATCATCATTACTGGAATATTGTGAATTGCCTTGTTTGATCCAGTTCGGATCTCGGTCAAGACCTCAAGACCGGACTTGCCCGGCATCATCACATCGAGAAGTACAAGATTTACTGGGTTGGTCTTGAGAATTGCGAGAGCCTCATCCCCATTACTGGCTGAATAGACATGAAATCCATCAGCGCTAAGAAAGTGAACGACGAGATCACGGACATCTTGATTGTCGTCAACAACGAGAACCTTCTGATCTTCCTGGCTCATTTGTGAACTTCCCTCCATATTGGTGTGATGTTCTTAGAGTAGGTCGTTAACTAAAAATTAACTATCGAATGAGTAGTCAAAGAACCTTCTTATATCGCTGAAGATGAAAATGTGAACTTGCTGTGAGGTTCAGTGAATAGGTTCACCCTATGTCCAGAGCGATGAAGGTCTCAAAGAAGGCGCAGACAGCGCTCTTTCTCACTATCGCCTTCACCGCAGCTCTTATTCCAACGATATTAACAAGTCAGTACGGTTTTGGATTCTCACCAATTTTGACGGGTTCTATGGTACCTAGCGCTAACCCAGGAGATCTCTACATCACCCGCTTGGTACCTGCATCTACTTTGCAGGTAGGTGATGTCATCGCTATCAACAACCAAATCACTGGAACTTATTACTCTCACCGAATCCATGAGATGCGAATTGTTAATGGCGCACTTCGTATCATTACAAAGGGTGATGCCAATGAAAGTCCAGACCGTGATCCATTTATGGTCTCTCCGGTCAGCGAAGTTTCAAAGACCATCTCACTCATTCCCAATATCGGCCAGCCTATTGTTTATCTCAATACAGTACAAGGACGTCAAAGTGCAGCGACCTTCTTGGTCCTTTCAAATATTCTTGCACTATTTGTCATTCTCTTCCGCAAGAAGATATTCACATCCAGCACCTCAGAACGTGTTTATAAAGAGCTCTACTCCGAAGAACGGCGCAACAGTGCGCAATATCGCGAACTTATCGATAACTTGCAAGAGTCACTTGCTATCGAGAGGGAAGAACACGAGAAGGTAGGAAGCAGAAAATGAGCCAAAAGAGATCAGTACTAACGAGAGGCGCAAGCAGCGTTACTCTCAAGGTCACCATCGTCATCACCGCAGCCCTTGGTGGAGCGGGGCTCGTTGCCTCCAATGTATTTGCAGCACTTACTGCAACTGCTACAAATACCTCTGGTGGCTCTGTCACCACCGGTACTCTCAAACTTCAATTAGCTCCATCTGGGGTCTCTGGAATCACTGGTGGATTTACCTCTCCCATCTCTGCGATGGGACCAGGCGATACCTTCAATCGCTATATCGATCTCAGCAATACCGGCACTTTGGATGGTGCTTCTCCTACCCTCCAGATTGTTACCGCTGATTCAAATACTCTTGTTAACAGCGCACCGGCCGGACTTCAGGTGACAATCACTGCTTGCACAGTTGCCTGGACAAATGCAGGTGTCTGTAGCGGAACATCATCAGTTGCTCTTGCATCCACGCCTGTATCAACGCTCAAGGCATCTGCCCAAATTATTACCTTGCCTTCAGTATTGGTTGGTGGAGTTAACTTCCTCAAAGTTGCGACATCTCTTCCGCTAGGAACTGAGAATGTTCTCAATGGAGTTCTTCCGGTCGGAACAGTGCAAGGACTTACTGCAGCACTTACGTGGACCTTTGTGATCCAAGAGCGCGCAGCAGTGACCAATAACAGCTAAATAAATAGAAAAGTCAGTTAATTGAAGATGAATTGGTGGAAGGAGAGGGAGATGGGTCGTAACCACAAAGCCGCATCTCTCGTCGCCGCTGTGATGGGTGCATTGCTACTCGCACCCATCCAGCCACCGATTGCATCTGCTGCGATAAAGGCAACGGCAAACCCTTCGACTCTTGCTATTAGCACGGGGTCAATGGCGATCTTCGCGGGCGATTCCTATACCGCGACCAATCCTTTTGGCGTACTCGTTACCCCAGTCATTAATGGACGCGCAAAGGTCTTCTTTATTAAGAACACCGGCAGCTTTGGCGTCACTCGATTTGTTCTTACATTGTCGCTACCGTCAAATACAAATATTGCAAACTTTCGTCGCTGCAACATCAATGTCTATTTCTCCGCAAACGATAAATGTAAGACCGGCAGCCACACAAGCCTGACTATCAATGAGAATGTCGCAACAACAATAATTCTCAACCTCCCACCTAATTCCTATTACGCCTTCCAAATCCGTCAGAATAAGAACACCAACATGACCGTTAGCGTCAGTGCGAGCAGCACTAATATCAATACATCAGGCGTAAGCAACTCATAGAGCCCGCTAAACTGTCCCCCTGGCATCTAAAGGGGTGAGAGCGTTGAAGAGCTACAAGATTGCAATCGTTGGTGCAGGACCTGCTGGTTACTTTGCGGCACAAGCCCTTCAGAACCTTGCCACCGAAGAGCTCTCATTTTCAATTGACATGATTGAGCGCCTGCCTACCCCTTGGGGACTTGTTCGAAGCGGCGTAGCGCCAGATCACCCAAAGATTAAGACAGTTTCAAAGGTCTTCGAAAAGATTGCAAATACCGAAGGTTTCCGCCTCTTTGCAAATGTAGAGCTCGGAAGCGATCTCACAATCGAACAATTACGAGAGAACTATGACGCGGTTGTGATTGCCACCGGTTCTCCTAAGGGCAAGAAGTTAGGTATCCCCGGCGAAGATCTCCCGGGTTCACTATCTGCTGCCACATTTGTCCCTTGGTATAACGCACATCCAGATTTTAAAGATGAGAATATTGATCTAACTTCAGAGACTGCAGTTGTCATTGGCGCCGGTAACGTAGCCATGGATGTCGCCCGCATGCTTGCACTCGAACCATCAGAGTTAGATCCAACAGATACTGCAGATCACGCAATCGAAGCCCTTCGTTCAAGTTCAATTCGAAATGTTCTCTTGAGTGCTCGCCGCGGACCAGAGCATGCTGCCTTTACTTCACCAGAACTTCGTGAGTTACCTAAACTTGAGCATACAAATGTTGTGATGCACCCTGGCGATATCGCTGCTGCAATCGTTCGTGCCGGTGATGAAATAGAGAAAGATACAAAATCTAATCTCGATGCAATGACTTTAATTGCTGAAGCTGCACCAACATCGCACGATCGCACGATGACTTTTCAATTCCTTGCGACTCCGATTGAAATCAAAGGCAACGGCAAGGTTGAAGAAGTTGTATTCCAGCGCACCGGGGGAGATGAAAAATTCTCTGTCAAGTGTGGACTAGTTATCACTGCCATCGGTTATGAGTCAGTATCTATGGAAGGAATTCCATATGAGCATGGCAAGGTTGTTAATACTGAAGGCCATGTCGATGGCAATCTCTTTGTGGTTGGCTGGGCAAAGCGCGGTCCTTCCGGGGTTATCGGCACCAATAAATCAGATGCCGCAGATGTAATGAAGTTACTTGCATCAAAATTAGGTGAGCCAAAGAATGCGGGTGATGTTGCCTCTCTTATTACACATAATAAAGTCATTACTCAGATGCATTGGGAACAGATCAATGCCGCTGAAGTGGCTGCGGGTGAGCCGCTTGGAAAACCGCGTAGAAAGGCTGTTTCGCGCGAGGAATTACTCAATTTGGGCGCTCTCTAATAAGAAGGTATTATTCGCTTCTGCAGTAAAGAACAATTAAATAAGCGTGCGTAGCTCAACGGATAGAGCATCTGACTACGGATCAGAAGGTTAGGGGTTCGAATCCCTTCGCGCGCACAAGTTAAGCCTCGAGTGCCTTTCACACTCGGGGCTTTTCTTCTTTCACCAGAAAGTTAAAGTGGCGAGGCTTTGATTCTAAGTAACGTTAAGGAACACTGCTCCAATGAAACGAACTCTCATTTCAATTGCTGCCTTGACCTTAGTTCTCTCTCTCGTGTCAGGCGCTCCTGTGCAGGCTGCTACTTGTATTAGTTATCTGTCGAGCCAAACCGGTGTTACTGATAACTCCACATCAACTTATTGCGTTCTTGAAATTGCATCAGGAAACAATACGTGGACGGCGCCCGCAAATGTAACCAGCATCAATCTCTTAGTTGTTGGCGGCGGCGGTGCTGGTAATGGACATATGGGTGGGGCTCCTTCAAATGCTGGCGGAGGTGGCGGAGGTGGACTTGTTGTTATTGCTAATGGATTTTCGGTTACAGGTGGAAGTTCTTACTCGATCACAATTGGCGGCGGCGGATTAATTGATTATGGATCAGATGCAGCGACCGATGGAGCGAACACAATTTTTGGTTCCATCACTTCGCTCGGTGGTGGCGCCGGCGGAGATGAAGTCAACAGAACACTAGGACATTCGGGTGGTTCTGCTGGTGGAAGTGCAAATGGAGCAAATGTTTCTACTAAAAGCACGTACTCGGGTGCTGGTAATGCATATGGAAACAATGGTGGTGCGGGAACAGTTGGTGGTGCTGCAGGTGGCGGCGGTGGTGCAGGAACAGCAGGAGCAAGCGCAACTCTTTCTACAGGTGGAGCTGGTGGAAATGGCTTGTTAATCGACCTCAACGGTAATGGTGAATTTGTTACAGAATCTGGAACTACTACATACGGCGCTGGAGGTGGTGGTGCATCCGCATCTGCTTCAGGTCAAAGAACTGCTGGCATTGGTTCCGGTGGCGGTGGCGCCAACCCTATGACAGGTGATGGAACTGCTGGAATCGTGATCATCTCTTATCTCATTTCACAATCTTCTAATTCAGGTTCTGTTGCAGCAACTCAAATTCCAATTCCTGATCCAAAGCAGAAATCTTCGATTGATTCGTTCACACCACTGTCTACCTCATCCGAATCAACTACATCTGTAAATGTGGTCGGAGTGTTTGTTGAGAAAATCGTGAATATTGGAGTCAATGGCGTTAATTTGCCCGAAGGGGGCTGGGTTCAAACTCCTACATCAATTCGATTTACCGTTGCGAAAACAACCTCAAAACAACTGGTCATTACTCTCTATAACGGCGCCGTACCAGTGCTCCAGTTAGAGCCGATTAAGGTCATACTGGAAGCGTCGGTTGTTGTATCGACCTCAAAGGCAAAGCCAATCTCAATCACCTGTAGCAAGGTAGGCCGTAGAGATATTGCTAGACGAGGCGCTGCGCCGGTATGTCCAAGTGGGTATGTCAAGAAATAGTTTAGTAATTATGCTCGAATAATTGCTACTGCATTAAGGGAAATAATTGCAAGAGCAACAATGATTCCAAGATGCTTTGCCGGAAGTATTCCGACGAGCTTGGCGGCAAAGGGAGCAGCGATTGCACCGCCCAGTGCTAAACCGCCAACAACCGACCAATCAATATCAATGCGGTTAATCTGTGCAAGAAATCCAAAAGATGCTGCGACCGCAACTACAAATTCTGCGGCACTGACTGTTCCAATTATCTTTCGTGGCTCAGTTGCTGTTGTTGAGATAAGTGTTGGCGTGACGATTGGCCCCCATCCACCACCTCCTGAAGCATCTACAAATCCACCGGTAAAACCCAAGTAATTAAGAAATCGTGGATTCTTAATCTCGACTATATTTACTTGGCCTTCTGTTTTAAAAACATTGCGGTAGAGAAGAAGGAAGCCTAAGAAGAGCAGTAGCGTTGAGATAAAGATCTTTGAACTTGAGAGATCAATGAACGATAGAAATGTTGCGCCAAGGAAGGCGCCAATTCCACCTGGGATAGCGAGGCGTAACAAGATTTTCTTATCAATATTCTCTGCATGCCAATGTGAGGCACCTGATGCCAGAGTCGTTCCGATTTCAGCAAAGTGCACCGCTGCTGATGCCACCGCTGCTGATGCTCCGAGTGTGACCAATAAAGTAGAACTGGTTAGACCAAAACCCATTCCAAGAGAACCATCAATTATTTGGGCGATACTTCCAACAAATGCGAAGAGGATCCAGTTCATAGGAGCATCATAGAGATGAAACCACTCTATCTTGAAAAATTAAGAAAACTTTATGGATAAAGGCCACGGAGTTTGTGGGCTTCCGCAACTCGCTTAACACCAATCATCATCGCTGATTCACGCCAGCTGACCTTCTTCTCAGTCGACATCGCTTCGACTTCACGAATAGCTTTCATCAATTGAGAGTCCAAATTCTGATAGATCTCGTCGGCATCCCAGAAAAATGCCTGCTTATCTTGCACCCATTCAAAGTACGAAACGATTACACCGCCGGCATTTGCGAGAATATCTGGAACTACCAGGATTCCTTTATCCTTTAAAATCGCGTCACCTTCGGGTGTAGTGGGTGCATTTGCGCCCTCCACGACAATCTTTGCCTTGATAGATGGCGCGGTATGTGCGGTGATTGCGTCAGCAAGAGCGGCAGGAATGAGAACATCGACTTCAAGGGCCAACAATTCTTCATTTGTCAGGCGATCTGTGCCCGGTGCATCGAGGTTTCCATTTGCCTTGAAGTGGTTCCACAACTCTTCAACTGTTTTGAAGCCGGTCACACCACCATGCACATCGCTAACAGCGACAATCTTTAGGCCCATCTTCTCAAGCCCAACAGCAGTCCAGTAACCCACTTTTCCAAAACCCTGAATCGCAACAGTTGCATTCTGTGGGTTGATTCCCTTTGAGATCAGAGCTTCGCGAGTTGAGATGGCAACACCATCACCGGTTGCAGATGTGCGACCAAGAGAACCACCTAGAGAGATTGGCTTACCTGTTACAACGCCTGGAACTGAATAACCGGCATTAACTGAGTAGGTATCCATCATCCATGCCATATTGCGTTCATCTGTTCCGACATCCGGGGCAGGAATATCGCGCTCTGGTCCGATGATGGGAAGTATCTCGGAGGTGTAGCGTCGCGTGAGGCGCTCATTCTCCATCGAAGAAAGAGTTAAAGGGTCAACCGCAATTCCACCTTTTGCTCCTCCGTAAGGAAGATTTGTCAGCGCGCACTTCCACGTCATCAACATGGCGAGAGCGACTGTCTCATCCATATCGATAGCAGGGTGAAAGCGCACTCCACCTTTTGATGGCCCACGGGTTGTTGAGTATTGAACTCGGAAACCCTTATACATTTCTACGCTGCCATTATCGCGGCGTAGCGGTACGGCAACCTCAAGAATTCTTCGCGGAGTCGAGAGAGTTTGCCAGTCGTTCTCTGAGAGATCTAGCTGTTCAACAGCTCGACGAAGTTGTTCTCTTGCAGTATCTAGCGCTGACTCCATTGTCGGCACTTCCTTTTCTTAACTTGTCTGACTGGGAATTAACTACGAAGCGCCTTTGCAAATTCAGCGAAGTCATCGACCAAAATATCAATCTCGGTCTGAGTGTGCGATAGCGAGATCAGCCACTGCTCATCTAGTCCTGGAGGGGTGATGATTCCGCGGTTAAGCGCGAAGAGCCAATGTGCTTCTGCGACACCAAAATCAGTCGCCTTGTAATCGCGATAGTTGCGTACCGGTGCTGTTGACCAAGTAACACAGCCCTTTACGCCGAAGCCGACGGTATGTGCTGGTAGCTGGTACTGATCAATGATGTCACTGATGCGCTCTAGTGCCTGGAAGTTAAGTGCTTCTGCAGTGCCAAGAGTTTCAGTTGTTGCAATACGATCGATTGCACGAACTCCGGCCATTGCAAGTGGATTACCGTTGAAAGTTCCGAAGTGCGCCATCTTGTTATTGGTTACAAAGTCCATGTACTTCTTCTTGCCGCCGAAAGCAGCAAGTGGAAGTCCGCCACCGATTGATTTTGCAAGAGTAATGAGGTCAGGCTGAACACCTAGGCGCATTGATGCACCATGTGCGCCAGCGGTAAGACCTGTCTTTACCTCGTCAAAGATAAGAACAACGTTGTATTGATCGCAGAGTTCGCGAACACGCTCGAGATAACCAGCATCTGGAAGAACGATGGCAAGGTTTTCAAGAACAGGCTCAACGATAAAGCAAGCGAGCTTCTTTGCATTCTTCTTAAACATCTTCTCGAGTGCTTCGATGTTATTAAATGGAACAACGTAGATGTCACCAGGAACCAAATTTGAATCAATGTAAGGCTTTGGCTTCTCTGGATTACCAATCTTGTCGATAGGTGGCTTTGAAGAGACTACGAATGGGTCATAGCTACCGTGGTAGCCACCCTCAATCTTGAGGATGCCCATCTTGTCGGTGGCAGAGCGGGCAACGCGAACTGCATACATCGTTGATTCGGTGCCTGAGTTAGTAAAGCGAACCTGATCTATGCCAAAGCGCTTACAGATGCGCTCTGCAGCATCGGTTGAAGTAGGCGATGGGGTTACGAAGAGCATGCCCTGCTTGAGTGAGCTCTCAATCTCTTCAACCACAATTGGGTTGAGGTGACCGGCGAGCATTGCGCCGAAGCCCATAGAGAGATCGAGCAACTTACGTCCGTCGACATCTGTCATATATGCGCCTTCAGCAGAGGCGATTGAAATTGGGTATGGATCCCAGTGCTGGAAACTTGAGGTTACACCGAGGGGGAGTGAGCTAAATGCACGCTTGCTCTCTGCCTCTGAAGCTTTGGTGTTCTTGGTAAAGAGCTCCCACTCAGCAGCTAGAACTGCTGCAACCTTCTCAGGTGATATTGGAGTTGAAGTGGTTGGAACTCGACGATAAGTATTGGCGTGTGGTGCTTGGATCGCATGTGATCTTGTCATTTGTAACGCTGTACTACAAAAGCCTCTAACTTAGAAGCGGTTTTGTTCTGTACTCTCCTTTAAAGGGTGCCTTTCAGCACTGCCAATTATCTCTGAAGGTCTTTAAAGATGCAACATTTACAAAACCATCGTGGCGGTGACCATTTTTAAGATGAAATCATCCCATTTTTCCTGGTCCATGGGGTTAGGGACTATGTCATCAACTATTTTTCCAAGAGTGTAACTTTGAATAAAAACAGCCACAATTCGAGAATCAAGCTCTTGCCTAAAGAGCCCTTTATTTTTTGCTTCCTGAACTAAGTCCTCTAAAGCAATTGTTAAACGTTCTTGCTCCAAACCTAGCGCCTTTTGAAAACGCTCAGAACTTTGGGAATTGGCAAGAGTTCGTGCACGTGAAAATCTCGTCGCGCGATATTCAGGAGATTGAGTATAAAGAGTCAGTATTCGCAAACCTTCTATAATGTCATCTCGAGTTTTTGCCCCAGATAGAACAGGGACGATTAAACCAATACTACGATCAACCCAGGTTGCGTATCGGGCAACTTGCGCAGCTTCCAGTAATTCACTGAGGTCTTCAAAGTGGTGATAGAGACTTCCCTTTGAGACACCAGATTTTTCTAAAATCTCATCAACCTGAATTACCCCAGGAAGTTCGATCTCCAATAACTCGGCAGCAGTCTCGATTAATCGAGCCTTTGTTGGATGAATCGTCTGGGGCATGGAGTCTATTAAACTCAATACTCTGAAGTATTGGTAGCCTTTCCTATCATGACGAAGCCGACAATTATCCTTGCGACCAGTAATGGCGTTGGAATGGGCCACCTGGTGCGCGCAACAGCCATCGCCCTCGAGCTCAAGAAGATTGCAAATCCCATAATTGTCTCTATGGCTGGCGGAATCGCTGAGATCCCTGAGTATCTTGGTATTCGAGTTGAGTACATTCCCGGTAAAGATCGTGGTTGGATGACGCGCGATAATTGGGATATTTATCTCCGCGACCGATTGATGGCACTCGTCGATGAAACCGGTGCCACGGTTATGTCATTTGATGGAGTTGTCCCATATCCAGGTGTAATCGCAGCAAAGTTTTCGCACCCAAAATTGGCGCTGGTCTGGGTTCGTCGCGGTTTGTGGCAGAAGAAGCCACAACGTTTTGTTCTTGGAATGCAATCAAAGATGATGGATTACATTGTTGAGCCAGGAGATATGGCCCGCGCTTATGATTTTGGGCCAACCGCTATTCGTAAAGATGCGGTGCTTACCTCTCCCGTCTCTTTATTCCGTGAAGATGAAGCTCTTTCGCGCGAAGAAGCTCGGAAAGTTCTTGGCTTAGATCTCGATCGTCCAGCTGTATTAGTCCAACTCGGCACTGGCGAGAGTGATGTCAATGAGAAATTAACTGCAGCGCTATCTGGGTTAATTGGTTGGAAAGATTTACAGGTTATTCTCACCAAACAACCAATTGATAAAGATGGAAAATCATTAGCTCCAGATGGTTTAGATATTCGAGTAGTACGTCACTTTCCTTTGGCCCGGGTGCTTCACGCTTTTGATGCGGGTGTTTCAGCTACTGGTTATAACGGTTTCCACGAGAATCTTCCTGCCTGTGTTCCAACGGTCTTTATTTCCAATATCCGCGGAACGGATGACCAAGAAGCCCGGGCACAATGGGGCCATGATTTTGGTTTTGCAATCCGTGGCAACCAGGCCGATCTGCATGACATCACATCTGCCGTGAAGAAGTTACAAGACCCAGAGGTGAGAGCGAGACTCGCGGCTAAATGTAAAGAACTTCCTGCAACCACAGGTGGTGCGGAGATTGCACAGATTCTCTATGACCTTGCAACTCGCGAGGAACCCAAACGACCTTCTTGGCTTACATATAATCGCCTAAAAATACAGGATCACATCAATCGCGGTAAGCGTCATATTGCATGGGTTGGTTTACGTCGCTTAAGCCACATATATCGCACACTTCATCCATATCTAAAGGTGAATGAGATTAAAACCGAAACTCCAGTGTGGGGATCTCAAACTACAGCGAAAGAGCTCCAGCCCTTGATTAAGAGTGATGTTCGTTTCGAACACATAATTGAAGGAGCTTCTGAAGCTTATATTGCTCGTCGCCGTGAGATAGCCGAGCGGGCATATGGCACTAAGCGAGAAGTAATCAATATCAAGAAGACACCCCAGTAGTTCTCATCTAAAGTTCTCATCTATGAGAGCTGAAACCTCAACACCCGTAAATGAAATCATCGCAACACGACGTAGTCCACGTTCATTCAATGCTGATTCTGTTATTTCAGATCTAGACCTTCGCGCAATTCTTGAGGCGGCACGTTGGGCACCTTCTGCCTTCAATGGTCAACCGTGGCGTTACTTTGTCGGTAAACGCGGCGATGAAGTCTTTAGCCAAATCCTTGACTCACTCGGTGAGTTCAATCAGAAGTGGGCAATCAACGCATCAGCGCTGATTCTGGTCGCTGGAAAGACAACAAAGGGCGACGGATCTGCCCACCCTGATTATCAGTATGACTGCGGGCTCTCAGTGGCTCAACTCTCTATCGAAGCGCACGATCGTGGTCTGATTGTTCACCAGATGACAGGTTTTGATAAAGAGAAAGCTGCAACTAATGTCTCTATGGAAGAGGGATTAGTTTCAATTGTTGTAGTGGCAGTTGGAACTCAGGATGAACCAGAGAAGTTGACTGGACCATTACTTGAGCGCGAACTCGCAAAACGTGAACGCCTGCCTCTTGAGACTATTGTTGTGAAGGGGCTTCCAGCTTAAAAGCGAGACCTGATCTCCCAGAGATCTTTAAAGACTGGATTAAACAAGGTGCTTGCTAAGTATTGAACGCCGCTAGAGCCTCCGGTGCCCATCTTCGCACCGATTGTGCGCTCAACCATCTTTACGTGGCGATAGCGCCACTCTTGAATACCTTCATCAATATCAATTAATCGTTCTGCCACCATAGCCGCTTCCGGATCAGTGCGGTGAAGGTCAAGCAAAGCGTCTTGAACGGCAATATTGCTCTCATATGCAATAGCAGGAGAGCGATCGAGAACTTCATCTGGAATCGAGTAACCACGGCGAGCGACGTAGGAAATAAATGAATCCCAGATTGAATTTGCATCGGTGATTATTTTTATCTCTGCCTGCATTTCGGGTGGAAGGTGGCCGGCCATTCGATCATCGCGACGACCTAGGATTGCCTCAACTTTCCGGAACTGCGCCGATTGAAAACCACTGGATGACGAGAGGTACCCGCGGAAAGAGTTGAATTGAAGCGGAGTCATAGTCTCGAGAATATCTATCTGGGTAACGCAGACCTTCAAGATTGTACGGATGCGACCGAGAAGAGCTAACGCATAATGAGAATCGCCGGCCTCCATCGCCTTACCGGCTGCCGCAAACTCATGGAGCAGTTGCTTAAACCAGAGTTCGTAGGTTTGGTGAATAACTATAAATAGAAGTTCGTCGTGCTCAGGGCCATCCGAAAGAGGCTTCTGTAATTTAAGGAGCTCATCTACCTGCAGATAAGAGGTGTAGGTCAGCGCTGATTCATATTGATCGCTCATGTAACGCGCGAATCCGATCCCTTAATTTCCTCGTATTTACGCGAGATTGTGAGGTCTCTAAGGCGCTCAAAGCCATCCCAGATTTCAACATAAGAGGTTGGCAGTGGAGCAATCGCAAGACGAATTGCATTTGGTGTGCGGTAATCAGGAATCACATTGACGAACTTGCGAAGCGCCACACAAATCTGAGCTGCTTGTGGATGTGAGATAGAGATATGCCCCCCACGTTCATTTGGATCACGTGAAGTGAGAAGTGAGTACCCAAGGTCTGCGAGCCATGCATCGTAGAGATCGATCATCAATTGAGTTCCAATAGCAGCTTTCTTGGCTATTGCATCAATGCCAGCCTCTTCAATCATTGAGAAAGCAACTTGTACTCCACGGATACCAACAATGGAAGGACTCGCAATCTGGAATCCACGAATTCCATCGGCCTTTACAAAATCAGGTCCCATTCCGAATTGATCTTCATTTCCAAACCAACCTTGAATTGGCACTTGAAGTTCTTTCTGCGCGCGCTTATTAACATAGAGCCAGGCAGGGGAGCCAGGGCCTGAGTTTCCATACTTATAGGTGCAACCAACTGCAAGATCTGCACCATTGGCATCGAAGTTCATCTCGATTGCGCCTGCCGCATGGCTTGCATCCCAGACGACCCAAGCACCAAATGAACGAGCCAAATCTGTGATTGATTTGATGTCATTACGTGCGCCAGAACGATATTGAATAACCTCAAAAGTTACGAGTGCAACATCTTCGCTCATATATGGCTTCAAGATATCTGCTGTTATCCGTTCATTTTCAGAGATGGCAGGATCTTCATTATCAATAATGACAAGATTGAGTCCGAGTTGCTTTGCAATTCCGTCTAGGATGTAACGGTCCGTTGGAAAATTGGCTGCATCAGTAATGATCGTCTTTCGCCCAGGGCGAGAGTTAATTGCAGCAAGACAGAGCTGGTAAAAGTTAACTGAAGTTGTATCGCAGACAAGAACTTGTCCGGCTGCTGCGCCTAGAACTGAGCGACCTAGGAGATCTCCTGCTGGTTGTGCCTCATCGACCCAATGGCTCCAACCAGTGACAACCTCGCGTCCCCATTCGTGAGTGAGGAAGTCATTGACTGCCTTTATAGTCTCGTGGGGGAGGCGACCGAGGGAATTGCCATCGAGATAGCAGAGGTCGGGATCGGTAATGACGAATTTGCTCTTAAAGTGAGCCAAAGGGTCATTCTTATCTAATTCAAGCGCGTATTCGCGGTCAGTAACCTTCATGACTGAAAGGTACGCTCTCCTACCGTGGCGCGCAATCTTGTAAACATCGAAGAGGTCTCAAAAGCCTTTGATATTCGCCCGCTTCTCATAAAGGTCTCACTCGGCATTTCAGAGGGTGAAAGAATTGGAATCGTCGGTCGCAATGGCGCCGGTAAGAGCACCTTGATGCGAATTATCACCGGCGAAGAAGCCCCCGATGCTGGTCGCGTAACGAAATCCAATTCAACAAATATTGGTTTTTTGGCGCAGATTGATAAAGCTGACCCACACCTGACGGTTGGTGAAGTTGTTCTCGGCGATAGAGAGAAGCACGAATGGGCTGGCGACTCTCGTATCCGAGAGATCTTCACTGGGCTTTTCGGAGGCTTCGATGATCACTTATTTGAGAGAACTTTTGGTCAACTCTCAGGTGGAGAGAAGCGTCGAGTTGGATTAGCGAAGTTGCTGATCGATGATGTCGAACTTGTATTACTTGATGAGCCAACGAATCACC
>JBFYOW010000010.1:0-21515 GCA_041303595.1 Actinomycetes bacterium | reverse complement strand
ATCGTTGCCTGCCACCCTGGAATGGTTTCATCAATCCAATCAAGACGACTAATTGCGCGAGTGGCAGATGAACCAGTTGCTGGAAAATCTGTCGCCTCGTTGAGCCAGATGTCGGCAATCTCGCAGGCGTTGTTCACCGCAGTTACATCATTGGTGCCGAGCGGCTGTGAACCTTGCGAAGCAATAAATTTCTTCGCGGTATCTCGCACTGGTGCAATCGGTAACGCCTCTTGGCTGCCACCAAAGAGGGCACCCAATCCTGACATTGGAAAGCCAGCCATAGGGAAACCAGCGGCGCCGGGATTGATTCCCATTTCTTCAAATTGTTTTTTAATCTGCTCCTGCATTTGGCGCATCATCGCTTCTAGATTTTCGCGGTTGTTGCGATCGGCATCGTCATTATCATCAGGTGTAAAACCAAAACCTGCCATCGCATGACTCCAAAGCTAGTAGTGGATAGATTCTAGGAGGTAGAACGTTACTGGCGCGCACTTTCTTCCCGCTGGCACTATTCTATTTCCATGTACCTCGCTGCAATTCAGGCCCAATCCACGGCCTTTACCGCCCTTATCTGGTGGCTCGTTCCACTGGCTGGGGTTATTGGCGCGCTTGGGTACGTTCTCTGGATCTCGCAATTTAAGCGGAAATTTGAGAAAGGCACCTCTCGCTCGGTCAACCAATTTGAGCGCTTCCAGAATTCGTTTCGCAATGATCAACAGAAGAAATAAACATCTTCGCTTCACTCGCACTCCATTAGCTATTCGATTTTTCCTCGTAGCGGCTACAGCGATAGCGTTGCTGGCGCCAATGAATTTTGTTCTGATTAATCCTGGACCTGCCTCCCCGCTCTTCCCAAAAATTGTCGCTCTTAAGGATTCTTCAAAGCAGCAGTCTGCGCTTAAGACCTACCCTGTTGATGGCAACCTCTACCTGCTGACAATCTATGTGACGAATCCAGAGAGTTATGTATCGGGTGCAATGGTGCTTGGTTGTTGGGTCTGGGGCGATTGCGCAGCGCTGCCGCGTTCTGTGATGTACAAGAAGAATGCAACAGATAAAAATGAGATTGCAGAGAGCAAGAAGGAGATGGATACCTCCCAGAGCGTCGCCGTCGCAGCAGCGAAGGGGTACCTAGCGAAAACTTATCCGCAGATAAATCTCACCAGCTTTAGCGATTCATCACTGAAAGTCTCTCTAAAAAATACGGGAGGGCCTAGTGGTGGCCTCGTCTTCTCCTTAGGTTTAATTGACCTCTTAACACCAACGGACATTCTCCAAGGTCGAAAGGTCGCCGGGACTGGAACTATCTCGGCAGCTGGCAAAGTCGGACCAATTGGGGGAGTCACAGAGAAGATCCTTGGGGCCAAGAAAGTTGGCGCCTCACTCCTCTTCATCTCCCGCCAAAACTGCCTCGACCTGCCCGATCGCGTCGAAGGTCTAAAAGTTGTGGCAATCGACACTATTGATGAGGCAGTTACCTACCTTTTGCAGAAAGCAGAGCCAGCAAATTCTGCAGGAATTCGTGGGTGCGCTAGCGTTGGCGCATGAACAGAAACCGAACCCCGCTTGCTATCACTGCAGGAATCCTCGTCGCCCTCGGAGCGTTATTTACCTCCTTTAGCGGCTTCTATATTGATTGGCTCTGGTTTAAATCAGTTGATTTCACCAGCGTCTGGAGCAAAGTTCTTACCACCAAGGTAGAACTATTTTTAATCACAGGTTTCATCAGTTCGATCATTATTTCGCTCAATATTTATCTTGCATATAAGCGACGCCCTTTCTACGTTCCTACATCAATCGAACTCAATAGCGTCGAACGTATACGTGCACAGATCGAACCAATTATTCGCTGGGTATTTCTTGGACTCTTCCTTGCAATCACATACTTTGCCGGAACATCAGGAACTCTCTTCTGGCGCGAATGGTTGCTCTTCAAGAACTCAACTCCATTTGGTGCAAAGGATGCACAGTTCGGTCTCGATATTTCATTTTTCGCATTTAAGTTACCGCTCTATCAAGCTCTTATCTCTTGGGCAATCTCTGTGCTTGTACTTGCGGCACTTGCTACCGTTTTCGTGCACTACATGTATGGCGGAATCCGCACACAAGGTGAGGGTGAGCGCACTACTGTCGCCGCGCGCGTACAACTCTCAATTCTCTTTGGGCTTATCGTCCTCGTAAAGGCAGTTGCATATTGGTTTGATCGCTACGCACTCGCACTCAAAGAGAATCGTTTGATTACAGGTGCGACATATACCGATATCAACGCAACTCTTCCGGCTAAGGGAATCCTTACCGGCATTGCGGTTGTTTGCGCAGTTCTCTTCTTCGCAAATATTGTTCGCAAGTCTTGGTTGCTTCCAGCAGCAGGTACGGCGCTGATGGTCGTTTCTTCAGTACTCATTGCAGGTCTCTACCCTGGTGCGGTTCAGCAATTCCAGGTCAAACCTTCTGAGTCATCGAAGGAAGCCCCTTATATTCAGCGAAATATCGATGCTACGCGTGCTGCTTACGACCTGACAGATGTTGATGTTCAGGAGTACAACGCACTCGTTTCACCTAACGCCGGTCAGCTTGCTGGCGATGCTGCAACAATCAGCAATATTCGTCTGATGGACCCAGCAGTTCTCTCTGCGACTTTCCGTCAGTTACAGCAGATCAAGCCGTACTACGGATTCACCGAGACTCTCGACGTCGACCGCTACACAGTTGATGGCGTAACGCGCGACGCTGTCGTTGCTGTTCGTGAACTCAATATCGATGGCAATCCAAGTCGTAACTGGATCAATGATCACCTTGTATATACACACGGCTTTGGATTTGTCGCGGCTTACGGCAATACCGTTGATGCCGATGGAAAACCAAACTTCATCGTCGGTGATCTTCCGCCAACCAAGGGCCTTGGTGATTTCGAGCCACGTATCTACTTCGGTGAGAACTCACCTGAGTACTCAATTATCGGTGGTTCAAAAGATAGCGAACCAGTCGAATTTGATTATCCAGACGATTCATCAGCTAGTGGTCAGAAAAATGTTACATATTCTGGTACCGGAGGCGTTCCAGTCGGTGGCATTCTCAATAAGTTGCTCTTCGCAATCAAATATGGCGAACAGCGAATCTTGCTCTCGAGTTTGATTAATAAAGATTCCAAGATTCTTTTCGATCGCAATCCTCGTGATCGCGTTGCAAAGGTCGCCCCATGGTTAACTCTTGATGGAGATCCATATCCAGCTGTTGTTGATGGCAAGATCACATGGATTATCGATGGCTACACTACAAGTTCTGGTTACCCATATGCTGAAGGAACATCGCTGGCTTCTGCTACCCAGGATGCACTTACCGCAAACTCGAACTCAATTACCGCACAAGGTAATGATCGCGTTAATTACATCCGTAACTCTGTAAAAGCAACGGTTGACGCATATAACGGCACCGTTACGCTCTATCAGTGGGATGAGAAGGATCCAGTTTTAAAGAGCTGGATGAAGGCCTTCCCAAAGACCGTTAAGGCGAAGAGTGCAATCTCTGAAGACCTCATGAGCCATATCCGTTATCCAGAAGATCTCTTCCGCGTTCAGCGCGACATTCTCTCTTCTTATCACGTTAAGGATGCAGCATCGTTCTACGGTGGACAGGATTTCTGGCGCGTACCTAGCGACCCATCAACATTTGGTGGTAACGCAGGCGTGCAACCTCCGTATTACTTAACACTTAAGCTCCCTAACCAAAAGGAGCCGGCGTTCTCATTGACTACGCCATTTGTTCCACGTGGAGTCCGTGAAAACCTCACCGCTTTCGCAGTAGTTAATTCAAAGCCAGGACCTGAATTTGGAAAGATGACAGTCCTGCAACTGCCACGAAGCACAGCAATCTCAGGACCATCGCAGATTGCATCAAACTTTGAGGCAAAGCCTGAAGTAGCAAATACTCTCTCGCTCTTGCGTCAGGGTGGATCAGATGTTGTTCTCGGAAACCTACTTACCCTTCCAGTAGGTGGCGGTCTCCTCTACGTACAACCTGTATATGTACGTGCAACATCCAACTCAGCTGCCTATCCACTGTTGCAGAAGGTGCTCGTCTCCTTCGGTGATCAAATTGGTTTTGATAGCTCACTTAAGGGTGCACTTGATCAGGTATTTGGTGGAAACTCCGGCACATCAGGTGCGACATCGGCAACTCCAAATGCAACTGATAGCAAATCAAATCTCGCATCTGCACTCGCATCTGCAAAGCAAGCAATGTCAGATGCACAAGCAGCCTTGGCAAAGGGAGATTGGGTTGCATACGGTCGCGCACAAGATCGTTTGAAATCTGCAATCGCTGCAGCAATTGCGGCACAATCAAAGGCTAAGTAGTCGACAAGGCCTGATGTAAGAGCGAACTCCACCTCGATTTGGTGAAGTAAGCGCACTTCACATAGAATTGCGCTTACCGACGCGGGGTGGAGCAGCTCGGTAGCTCGCTGGGCTCATAACCCAGAGGTCGTAGGTTCAAATCCTGCCCCCGCTACCAAACAAGGTAGAAATACTTTAAAGGCTAATGGCTCTTCCAAATGAAAATTTGGGAGGGCCATTCGCTATTCTCAACTCTTATGAAGCCACAGATCAGACCAGCAATCTCGGGCTATGCCCTCCATGTGATGACCGCCAGTGGAGCAGCAGCTGGCCTCTTGGCGCTGCAAGCGGTCATCGATAACAACATTCGCGGAGCGCTGCTCTGGCTTCTAGCATGCCAAGTGCTCGATGGACTTGATGGACCGATTGCTCGCAAAATTGATGTTGTCTTTAACGCACCTCGAGTTGATGGAAATGTCCTCGATCTCATCGTTGATTATCTGACATGTGTCGTTGTTCCAGTAGCTTTGATGCTTCGACTCAATATGTTGCCTGCTGAGTTTCAAACACTCATCGCTGCAGCGGTCTTGCTTCTCTCAGCGCTCTGGTTTGCTCGCACCGATATTGAGACCGAAGATCATTGGTTTAACGGATTTCCAGCAGTCTGGAACTTAGCGGTCCCAACATTTCTTATCTTTGATACCTCTCAACACGCAACAGCGATTATCACGATCCTGCTCGCGATTTCACAACTTACAAATATTAAATTTCCACACTTGGTCCGCGTTGTGCGCTGGCGTCAGATCACACTTCCATTTGGAATTCTCTACACCTTGACGCTCTTTATCTTGTCTTGGAACTACTCAAACACCGATGGGGTTTCTACCTCAACGTTGACTGAGGTAATCATGCTCGCATTTCCGATTTACATCGTTGCGATATCTCTTTTGCGAACCTTTACCGGATCCGAAGAGAGTTAGTCACTACAAAGAGCGAACTCAACGCCATTGCAGCAGCCGCATACATTGGCGACATCAGACCCATAGCTGCGATTGGTAGCCCAATAACGTTATAGATAAAGGCCCACCCCAAGTTGGTGCGAATAGTTTTAACAGTGCGTCGAGATAGGTTAAGGGCATCAATAATTGAGGCCAATTGCGGACGCATTAAAGTGATATCTGCAGTAGAAATCGCAGTATCTGTACCTGTTCCCATTGCAATACTGAGGTCTGCCTGCGCCAATGCGGCAGCGTCATTGACGCCATCGCCAACCATCAAGACCTTTGATCCACTGCTCTGCAGCGCTTTTACCTGTTCAATTTTTCCTTCAGGAGTTGCAGCAGCAATCACATGTTCTCTATCGATTCCAACTTGCTCTGCAATGTGATCTGCAGAGGCTTGATGATCTCCAGTGACCAACCAACTTTCTATGCCACGTGCACGTAGCGCCTCAACCGTCTGGCGCGCATCAGCCTTAATTACATCTCCCGCGGCAAAGAGTGCAATTGCTACGCCATCTACCGCCAAGAGCGCTGTGGAGTATGAGGATGATTTCGCTATTGCTATCGCCTCAATCAACACTGGATCGAGAGCGACCGCGCTATGCGAAACCGATTCGGGGGAGCCAACTATGACAACCATGGACTTACCGAATGCATTGACGCGGGCGGCAACGCCCGCACCAGGAGTCTGAGTGAAATCAGATAGAGCTAACTTTTCACCTCCACGAGATACACAGTAATCAGCGATGGCGCGCGCAAGCGGATGATCATTCTGACTTTCTAGTGCGAGAGCTAGAGAGAGGACATTCTTCTCGTTAAGTACACCATCAAAAGATTGACCCAGAACTTTCTGAGCAGAGGTTGGAATGACAACGTCTCGGACCTGCATCGCTCCATCTGTCAGGGTTCCGGTCTTATCAAAAATTGCAACGCTGATTTCACGAGCAACTGAGAGCACGCGCGGCTGCCGAATAACGATTCCACGGAGCGCACCCCGACCGGATGCGACTAAGAGCGCTACCGGAGTGGCCAGCCCAAGCGCACAAGGACAGGCGATAACTAGGACGGTAATAGCCGTTGAGATAGAGAAAGTGAGTGTTTTGCCCTGCCATAAGTACCACACTGCAAAGGTCGCGAGAGAGAGAACTGTGACGATAGGGACGAAGATTGATGCAATCTTGTCAGCACTCTGTTGGATTGGTGACTTGCTTCCCTGAGCAGTGACGACCATCGATGTTATTCGCGCCATCTCGGTATCGCTGCCGACGCGAGTAGCGCGAACGATAATTCGTCCGTTGTTGTTGAGTGAAGCACCTATCACTCGTGAACCAGGGAGAACATCTATCGGTAAGGATTCACCGGTAATCAATGAGTTGTCGACCGTTGAAACTCCTGAAATCACCACTCCATCTGTTGCAATACGCGATCCAGGTTTCACGACAAATTCATCGCCTACCTTGAGGTGAGAGATAGGTATAAGCACTTCGCTCGTTCCTCGAAGAACGGTGACCTCTTTCTCGCCCAGAGCGAGAAGTGTCGCCAAGGCGCTACTCGCACTGCGCTTGGCGCGTGCTTCTAAATATCGACCGAGGATTACAAAGAGCAGAACACCGGCAGCAACTTCTGTATATACATCACCAGTTCCGGTGTATGTCGCGTAGATGGACCAGGTGTAGGCACTGATTGAACCCAGTGAGATAAGCGAATCCATTGTTGGATGGAAGAAGTTACGGATGGCGGCTCGATGGATGGGGAATGCGACTATCAATATGAGCGGGGTTGTCAGCGCTAAAGCCAGCCATGAAGCAAAGTGATGATCTGCATGAGGCGGTAACGGCCAATTATTGGTTGAGAATAGATCAAGCAGCCATTGCCCAACAGATTCATGCCATGACATGACCATTGAGATTGCAATAGTTGGAATTGCAAAGAGAGCTGCGAAGAAGAGCGCACGTGCCGCACCTTTACGATGTAGAGCTGGGTCACCTTGATCTTCCAGCAGAGTTGCTCCATAGCCAGCTGACTTAATGGCCTTAATAATCACCTCTGCTTTGACTTGAGCAGGGGCGAGGATATGGACAGTCTCAGAGGCGAAATTTACTGATGCGCTTACACCAGAGATAGCGTTAAGTGAACGCTCTACCGAGTTAACACAGGCGCTACACGTCATGCCTGTAACAGCGAAGGTCTGCGGAACCAGCGTTGCCTTGGTGATATCAATATCTGGGAGTGTTTCTGCTTGCGGTTGCTTATGGTGATTGAGGTCGATCTTGATATCTTCCATCGCGGACTACTTTCTTAACGCATCAACAATGTAAGAGTGAAGCAAGCCATTGGTTGAGAGCCCGTTTCCACCATGTGGTCCAATCGCTCCGGAAGTATTTGAAAATGTTCCACCGGCTTCTGTCACTATCAAATCAAGTGCGACCATATCCCAGAGAGCGAGTTCAGGTTCTACTGCAACTTCTAACGCGCCCTCTGCCACCAACATATGTGACCAAAAATCACCATAACCACGGGTGCGCCACGCCTTCTTGAGTAACGCCTCAAATGAACCAAGCGCATCGCCCCACCCTTGAAAATCAGAGTATGAGATAGATGCATCTTCAATCTTTGTGATACCAGATACCTGAAGTCGCTTTGTAGTCTCACGATTGATTGTGACGAATGCACCGCCACCTAGGTGGGCATACCAACGGCGAAAGAGTGCAGGTGCACTAACAACGCTAACAATCGTTCGCTGCGTTCCATCCGCACTGCGCTCTACCAGTCCGATTAGCGTTGCCCAGGTAGGGACGCCACGTAAAAAATTCTTTGTTCCATCAATGGGATCGATAACCCAATATCGATTCTGCTCAACGCCTTCATTGCCAAACTCTTCACCAACAATCCCATCATCCGGCCGGTGTGCATGGAGCAGCGCTCTAATTGCCTCTTCCGATGATTTATCCGCATCGGTAACAGGTGTGTTATCTGGCTTAGTGGTGACAACGAGATCATTGGCCTGAAAGCGCTTTAAGGTAATGGCATCGGCAGCATCAGCGAGACGGTGGGCAAGGGTGAGGTCATCACCGAGTGAAAAGCGCTGGTTCTGGTTACTGCTCATGAGGTAAGTCTACGTAACTCTTCACATCTAAGAGTGAACGTAAACTTTCTACCCGAAGCTGGCGCTCACTTTGAAGGGCAGGTTCTTCAGTAATCCAGGCATTGAGTGCGCATGATTCCTCTGCATGTGAGCAATGAGACATACAGGTGGCTGCAGCCTCTGCCAGATCTGGAAAGGCTTCCACAATTTCACGGGGATCGCGATGAGCCAGGCCGAAGGCGCGAATTCCAGGAGTATCAATAATCCATCCGCCGGCAGGAAGTGCAAGTGCGATGGCGCTAGAAGAGGTGTGACGACCACGTCCAGTCACATCATTTACATCTCCAGTAAGGCGATGCGCCGCTGGGACCAAATCATTAATCAAAGTTGATTTTCCAACACCAGAGTGACCCACAAGAACTGAAACTTTATCCTTGAGAATTGCTGCAATCTCGGCAACTTGAGCCGGACGATCTGCCACTTTTGATGAAGTCGTCATGATCTCTACACCGAGAGCCGCGTATCGCTCCATAAATTCTGGGATAGGCGCCACATCAATCTTCGTAACAACAATGATTGGATGAATCTTCTCGATAAAGGCGCTCACTAGAAAGCGGTCAATTAATCCGCGCCGTGGTTCTGGATTTGCTGATGCAACAACAATTAGCAATTGATCGATATTGGCGACAATTGTTCGTTCAAGTTTTGCTGCATCATCTACGGTGCGACTTAATGAATTTGTACGATCATTTACCTTAACGATTCGAGCGAGAGTTCCTTCATCACCAGTCGTATCACCGACAATCTCAACTGAATCACCAACAACCACTGATTTTGGGCCAAGTTCGCGCGCCTTCATGGCGACAACTACCTGTCCTGCATTTGGGCCGTCTTCAAGCATGCAACCGCTACGGCCGCGATCAACTGAGATTACAAGTGCTGTGTGGGAGTCTGAGTGTGAAGGACGATCTTTACTGCGGCGACGAGTAGTTCGTGTTGGTCTGATGCGAACATCAGATTCGTCATATTCACGTGGGGTCATCTACTGCAGCAAGCTCTTCCAGAGGCCCGGAAAGTCGGTAAGCGTTTTGCGCGTCGTTGCGATGTTCTCTACCTCAATACCATCGACAACTAAGCCAATAACAGCGCCAGCAGTAGCCAATCTATGGTCTTCATAGGTATGAAAGATGCCTGAGTGAAGCGGTGCCGGAGTGATATGAAGCGCGGTCTCTTCTTCGACAACGTTTCCACCAAGGTTATTAATCTCGCGGGTAAGAGCGGCAAGTCGATCTGTCTCATGTAGACGTAAATGGCCAATACCGCGCAGATGTGATGGAGAGTCGGCTAAAGCAGCAAGAGCGGCAATTGATGGAGTTAACTCACCAACATCATGGAGATCGATATCGATTCCATGAATCGCTGAACCACCTGTTACCTTAAGGCCGCCATCAACAAATTCAACCTTTGAACCCATTGCAGTGAAGATATCTCGCAATTGATCACCTGGTTGAGTTGTCGACTTAGGCCAGTCAGTGATTGTGATTGAACCACCGCAGACCATAGCAATTGAGATAAATGGTGCGGCGTTAGAAAGATCTGGTTCAATCACAAGGTCTACCCCATGGAGAGCGCCTGGTTCAACGCGCCAGGTATGAGCTGCTGCATCGACGGTGACGGTTGCGCCAAAATCACGGAGCATCTGCACCGTCATTTCAATGTGTGGCATCGATGGCAGCGTTCCGCCGACATGTTTCACGGTAATTCCATCGCGCATACTTGGCGCTACCAACAAGAGCGCTGACAGAAATTGGCTCGAAGCGCTGGCATCAATCTCTAAATTTCCGCCAGGGATTTCTCCCTTTGATTTCATCACCATCGGCAATGAGTAACGACCTTCATGTTCAATCTCAATGCCAAGATCTTCCAAAGCTTTAATTACTGGCCCCAGTGGACGTTCATAACTACGTGGATCGCCATCGAATGCAATATCTCCGTGAGCAAGGGCGGCAAGAGGGGGCAAGAAGCGCATCACGGTTCCGGCATTTCCCACATCAACTTTTGCTGGTCCTTGTAAGAAATTCTTACCATTCATGATGGTCGGAATTACTTTCCAGAACTCTCCCTGGACATCAGTGCCACTTTCAATGGTCAGACCCATCGCTGCTAAACCAGCGGACATCAACTCAGAATCGCGGGAGACGAGCGGCCGACGAATAATTGATGGAGTTGTTGCCTGTGCCGCAAGAATCAGTGCACGATTTGTTACCGACTTAGATCCAGGGATTGTTACCGTTGCATCAACTGGCAGAGGTCCGCGAAAAGGCGCGGCCCAGAGCGGATGCGGTGAAGTCATGCGCAAAGTCTACCCCGCCTATATTCGACTACGATTGCCCAATATGTGCGGGCGTTATGCGATGGCTCAGAGCCAAGAAGAGATTGTTGCCTTCTTTAATCTCGTTGAGAATGATTCAAACCCAACGCTGCCCCTTAATTGGAATATCGCGCCGACCAATGAGATATACATAGTCCGAGATAGAGACCGCAATAGCGATGATCGAATTTTAGATTCTGCTTCTTGGGGGCTCATTGCGCCATGGCAGAAGAACTTCATTGATGCACGAGCAGGTCAATCACATGCAATCAATGCTCGCAGTGAATCAATCCATGAGAAGCCAACTTTCCGCGATGCATTCCGAACTTCTCGCTGTTTGATACCGGCAACTGGATATTACGAATGGGCAACATCGCTCGGTAAATTCCCACCAAAGCAACCTTTCTACATAACCTCAGAGAGTGGCGTTCCGCTCTCTATCGCTGGCATCTGCAGTACATGGACGAGCGAGAAAGGTGAAGTTATTCAAAGCGCATCTATCATCACGCGCGAGGCGGTTGGCGAGCTAGCAACAATTCATAGCCGGATGCCAGTCTTTATGGAGCGCAATAGATGGGATGAGTGGCTAGATCCAACGAATCGCGAGATTGAGAAATTACGTGCATTGATGCACCATTCCGAGCCTGCCGCCGGAATCATTACCCGACCCGTCTCCTCTCGAGTAAATATTGTGGCCAATAATGGTGCAGGCTTGATAGAGGCGATTGAGTTGGGCGAACCGGAGACCCTTTTCTAACTCTTCTTGCTCTCCGACCGAGGTGCTATCTCAGCCGCCTCTAAGGTCGCAAGAGATGAGAAGTTCAGGCTCTCGGGTTAGGATGGAAGTAATGACATCCAAAGATTTAGTACTCGAGAGCGCGGCCGATCGCACCATTCGGTTCGAGCGGGATGCCCTTGTCTTCACAGACCAGCTCTATGCCGCAGCGCTTCGATATACAAAAAATCCTGAAGATGCGCGTGATCTAGTTCAAGATACTTATCTCAAAGCATTTACCTCTTTTCATCAATTTGAAGAGGGAACCAATCTGCGCGCATGGCTCTATCGCGTCTTAACCACAACTTTTATCAACACTTATCGGAAAGATCAGCGCCGTCCACAAGTAGCGCAAGCAGAATTAGAGGATTGGCAGTTAGCCGAAGCGCAATCACATACAAGTGATCTCGGAAAATCTGCAGAGGTCGAGGCGTTAGAGAATCTTCCCGATAGTGACATTAAGCGCGCGCTGCAGGAGATTCCCGAAGAGTTTCGCATGGTGGTCTACCTCGCCGATGTCGAAGGTTTTTCATATAAAGAGATTGCTGAGATTGTTGAAATCCCAGCCGGCACAGTGATGTCACGGCTTAGTCGTGGTCGCAAACAACTTCGCGAGAAGTTAGCTGACTATGCAGCCGAGCTTGGATATTCAGTTGCAACGTCAAAGAAATTTGTTGAGGCTGCGAAGAAATCCGCCAAAGCCATCGAAGGCGAGGTGAGCGGCGAATGAGTTATATCGAGATTCAGTGTGGAGAAGTTCTCTCCTCAGTTATCTTCATCATTGAAGGCGAGTTAGAGCAGTTGCCACAGCGCTCTGCAATTGAAGCACATATCAATTCTTGTCTTCCATGTACTGCAGAGATTGCACATGAGCGAGCTATGCATGATTTACTGCAAGCAACCCTGCGCCGCAGTTGTAATGAGAGCGCGCCAGAAGATCTTCACGAGGCTATCCATCGCCAACTTCGCGCCCAGATGTCAGGGGCTACCGAAGTCGTTACTCAATTTAGTATGACTGAAATTTCAATTGAGATTGATGAGTTTGGCAATATTGAGCACCGCGAAATCCAGATTGAGCAGACTCATATTCAGCACTTTATCGATGACGATGGCACACAAGGCCAGGGCAGAGATAAGTAGATGAAGCCAGCAGAAGAGGTGCTTGGAGCAGTTGGTTTCTCAGTGATGACCGTGCGTCCTGGTGATACTGCACTTGCAATGGGTTTATCTGATTTGCCGATTGTTGCAACATCTCATCTTCTACATGCGATGGAGAGTGCAACTATCGCAGCGCTCAGCGAATATCTAGATAATGGCGAGACGACTTTCTTGCTCGGAACATCGATTGAACTTCTTGGATCTGCACCGGTTGGGGTAGAACTTCGCGCCAATGCTCGCTGCACAAATATTGAGGGCAGAGAGTTGCACTTTGCTTGTGAGATTTATGAAGGTGAACGTTTAGTCGCACAAGGTGAGATAAAAAGAGCGACAGTGGAGCGAGTAACTTTCCTCGCCCGCACTGCCGCGGAGTCTTTGCTTAAGAACTAAGTCAATATTCTTGAATATCTGACTTTGAGAGAATTGTTAAGCCTTCTTGGTCTCCCAGAAGATTGCTGCAATCTCATCGATCTTTGCAATCAAAGAATCTGCAACTGCAACATCTTGTGTTCCCTTTGTGCCAGCTGCACCAGCAAGCTTTGTTGCATCGTTAAAGAGTGTGTGAAGCTGCGGATACTTCTCAAAGTGAGGTGCCTTGAAGTAATCAGTCCAGAGAACCCAGAGGTGCTCCTTCACTGCATGTGAACGCTCTTCCTTGATTGCAACTGAGCGTGAACGGAAATCAGCATCTGCATTAGCTGCGTACTTCTCCATGCAAGCCTTTACAGAGAGAGCTTCAATGCGTGCCTGTGCTGGGTCGTAGACGCCGCAAGGAAGATCGCAGTGAGCAAGGACAGTTGTCTTAGGTGTAAGTAGTGCTTCAAATAAGTTTCTCATGTGAGAAAGATTAGTGGAGGAGACCCTGGTGCGCATACTCAGGGGGGACTGGACCTAGACTCCCGCACATGAGCAAGTACTCCACCGTCCTCGTTGAAGGTAAGTCGATGGAACCCACCTATTACGCAGGGGATTGGCTGATGGCCCAGTGGGGCAAGTTTGCAGTGAAATCCAATAAGTTCTTGTTCGGAGATCTCCTTGGACCACGAGTGGCCAAAGGAGATGTTGTAGTTATCGAACGGCCAGAACAGCCCGGCATCTTCTATGTAAAACGGATTACGGAAGTGCATGAAGCAACAGGACAGATTTTTGTCAGCAGCGATAACCCAGAAGGAACTGACTCGCGCCAGTGGGGACTTTTATCTGTCGTTACTGTGCGGGCGAAGGTGATTTCGCGAATCCGCAAGAAACGTTAGCGAGTAAAAGCTTCCTGTAACAACGCCTTCAACTCTTCCTCATGCAAGTGGTGATTACCAGTTGCCGGGCTAGCAGTTGAGCGACGTGATACACGACGGAATACACGACTATCGATCGCGCGACCACCGAGTGCTTCTGATGTGCGAAGCGCGATACTTGGCCATGGGCCTTGATTCGCTGGCTCATCTTGAACCCACAAGAGGTTTGCATTTGGATGCTTTGCTGCTTCTTCACGCATCGCGTCGATAGGTAGTGGGTAGAGAAGTTCAACGCGAACGATTGCAGTTGAGTTCTCACCAAGCTTTTCGCGCTCTGCAACAAGGTCGTGATAAATCTTGCCAGAGCAGAAGATTAGACGTGAGGCGTTCTGCACCTTGTCATCACCGATTACAGGGCGGAATGTTCCGCTTGTGAAATCAGAGAGCTGTGATGCTGCAGCCTTGAGGCGCAACATTGACTTCGGTGTGAAGACAACCATCGGACGACGAGTTGGATTAGCAACATGCCAACGCAACAAGTGGAAGTAAGAGGCAGGAGATGATGGCTGGGCAACAGTCATATTGTTCTCAGCACAGAGCTGCAAGAAGCGCTCGATGCGTGCTGAAGAGTGATCTGGGCCTTGTCCTTCATAACCATGTGGCAGAAGAAGTACAACGGATGAACGCTCGCCCCACTTTTGTAGAGCAGATGAGATGAATTCGTCGACCACGGTTTGAGCACCGTTTACGAAGTCTCCGAACTGACCTTCCCACATTACGAGCGCCTCTGGGCGAACAACTGAGTAGCCATACTCAAAGCCCAGCGCTGCATATTCGCTGAGCAATGAATCAACGACGAAGAACTGGTTCTCATCTTGAATCATTGAGCGAAGTGGAGTCCACTCATTTGCATTCTCTGCATCAACAATTACTGCGTGACGGTTTGAGAATGTTCCACGACGTGAATCTTGTCCAGCCAAACGAATTGGGTGGCCTTCCTTGAGGATAGAACCAAATGCGAGGAGTTCTCCCATAGACCAATCGATAGTGCCATCGTTGAGCATCTCTGGACGCTTTGCCAACTGTGGCGCCATCTTTGGATGGAGATTAAATCCTTCTGGAGTTGCAACTTGTGTTGCTGCAATTTCGCGAGCAAGTGGCTCAGAGATTGCAGTTGCAATTGCTTCGGCCGCTGGAGGAACAGGAGCCTTAAAGTTTGGATCGTGTTCAGGAACATGGTTATTCACTGATGCAAAGACTGCTTCAAGTTCTGCCTGGTATTCAGCTTGAACTTGTTGCGCCTCTTCTGGAGTGATATCTCCGCGACCAACGAGCGCTTCGGTGTAGAGAGTACGTGTTGTGCGCTTTGCGCCAATCAACTTGTACATCAATGGCTGCGTGAATGCTGGCTCATCGCCTTCGTTGTGTCCACGACGACGGTAGCAGACCATGTCGATGACAACATCTTTCTTAAATTCTTGACGATATTCAAATGCAAGTCGAGCAACGCGAACACATGCCTCTGGATCATCGCCATTAACATGGAAGACAGGTGCTTCGATTAACTTAGCAATATCTGTTGAGTAGCGAGATGTTCGTGATGCATGTGGTGAAGTCGTAAAACCAACTTGGTTATTGATAACGATATGAACTGTTCCGCCTGTGCGGTAGCCAGCCAAACCTGAGAGCTGCAAGACCTCCATATTGACGCCTTGGCCCGCAAATGAAGCATCACCGTGCAAGAGGATTGGAAGAACCGAGTACGCACCCTTGGTATTGAGGCGATCCTGCTTTGCGCGAACAATGCCTTCAAGTACTGGGTTTACCGCTTCTAGGTGTGAAGGGTTTGCAGCAAGATAAATCTTTGTTGTTGCACCAGAGGCTGCAGTAAAGACGCCTTCAGTACCCAAGTGGTACTTCACATCGCCAGAGCCATGTACTTCGTTCTCTGCGTAGTGACCCTGGAACTCTTGGAAAATCTGACCAGATGATTTGCCTGCGATATTTGCAAGCATGTTCAGGCGTCCGCGGTGTGGCATGCCGATACAAACTTCATCGAGACCACGCTCTGCCGCAGCAGAGACGATTGCATCAGTCAAAGGAATTACTGACTCGCCACCTTCGAGAGAGAAGCGCTTCTGGCCGACGAACTTTGTCTGCAAGAAGGATTCAAATGCCTCAGCGCTATTGAGCTTGCGCAAGATACGTAGCTGTTCGTTGCGATCGACCTTCTCGTACTTCTTCTCAAGGTTATCTTGGAACCACTTACGTTCTGCTGGATCTGAGATGTGCATGTACTCAATACCGACAGAGCGGCAATAAGTATCGCGAAGGAGGCCAAGAATCTTGCGCAATGGCAAGAATGGCTTTCCACCAAATCCACCTGTTGCGAATTCACGATCGAGATCCCACAAGGTAAGTCCATGTGTCTGCACATCAAGATCAGGGTGTGTGCGCTGACGATAAACAAGTGGGTCGGTATCTGCCATCAAGTGGCCCCATGTGCGATATGCAGCGATTAGCTGCTGAACGCGCGCGGTCTTATCAATCTCTGAATCCTTTGTAACTGCAAAGTCGGCTGCCCAACGGATTGGTTCGTAAGGAATACGAAGTGCGGTAAAGATTTCATCATAGAAACCTTCTGCACCAAGAAGAAGTTCGTGAATACGGCGAAGGAAATCACCTGACTGCGCACCTTGAATAACGCGGTGGTCGTAAGTGCTGGTAAGTGTAAGAACTTTGCTGATCGCCATACGTGCAAGAGTCTCTTCCGATGCACCCTGGAACTCAGCTGGATAATCCATTGCGCCAACGCCCATGATGAGGCCCTGGCCCTGAACTAGGCGTGGAACAGAGTGAACAGTGCCGATAGTTCCTGGGTTGGTGAGTGAAACAGTTGTTCCTGCGTAATCTTCAACAGTCAGAGTTCCGGTACGAGCCTTCTTTACAGTCTCTTCATATGAAGCCCAGAACTGACCGAAATCGAGCGCTTCACAACCCTTGATTGAAGGAACCAAGAGCTGACGTGTTCCATCTGGCTTTGCCAAGTCAATTGCAATACCTAGGTTGATATGTTGTGGATGTCCAACTGCTGGCTTGCCATCGAGTTCACCGAAGAATGCATTCATCTCTGGCATCTGGCGAATTGCTTTGATCATTGCATAAGCGATGATGTGAGTGAAAGAAACTTTTCCACCGCGACCGCGAGCAAGGTGGTTATTAATAACGATGCGGTTATCGATCATCAACTTTGCAGGAACTGCGCGAACTGATGTTGCAGTTGGAACTGTCAGTGATGCTTCCATTGATTGCACAACGCGACCAGCAACTCCACGTAGTGGCTCCATCGTTGATGCACTTGGCGCAGCCAAAGTTGGGGCTGGCTTCACTTCTGCTTGTGCGGGAGTTGCAGGTGTTGCAGCAACTTCGCGAACGATTGGTTGTGTCTGTACTGGAGCTACCGCAACAGGTGCTGCTGTCGGAGTTGCAGTCGCCCAACTCTGTGTTGGCACAGATGTAGTTGGTTGTGCAATTGGCGCTGCTGGAGCAGAAATATTCGGAGCCGCAACTTCTGGTGTCGCTGGTTGAGCTGGAACCCGTGCCGACGAAATACTGATGTTTGGTTCGGACACAGGCTTAGGTGTTGGAGGAACTCCGGCGCTTGGCTTTGCCGCTGCAACGCCCGCTGTCGGATTGTTCTTGAAGTAAGTCACCCACTCTGCAGGTACTGAAGATGGATCTGCTTGATAACGCTCGTACATTTCTTCAACGAGCCAATCATTTGCACCAAAATCTTGTCCTGAAGACACGTAAGCGCTCCTTTGCGTTCGTTCGTCATTCCAACTTGCCCCGCGTAACTGAGCGCGAGGACAGGCTAAGAGTAACGGCTGAGCGCCGCCTATATAAATGGTCAAAAGGGGCGAGCGGGCGCGAGATAGCGCACATTTTGGAGGCTAATCCGGGGGATTGTCCGATGGGATGGCTCTTCTAAGAGGTCAACTATTACTCTTTCACCATGTCTAAAGTCCGTATCAGCCTTTTGCTCTCCATCGTCCTGACCGCGCCATTTCTGCCTGTGGCACAAGGGGCCGCTGCTGCTCCAAAAGCAGGGGCAATCTGCAAGAAGGCAAATACCAAGGTGACCTATAAAGCGAAGGTGTTTACCTGCGTAAAGAGTGGGAAAAAACTGAAGTGGAACAAGGGCGCAGCTGTTGCAATGCCAACGCCTGCAATGCCAACACCAGCATCACCACCTGCATCACCAACTGCGACTCCGACGCCAACACCAACACCAACACCAACACCAACACCAACAGTAGCTCCGGCGGTCAGTATTGATAACTTAACGGTTGATGGTGTCTACAACCGATCACGCCAAGAAATTAAGAATGCAACAGATACTGCAGTGAGCTTCCCTTCACCATTTGATTTTGTTATTGGTCCAAATGTCGATTCTTGGCGAGTTGATATTTTAAAGAGCCAATATGCCGATGGAGCGAAACTCTGGTCTAGTGACTTCAAGCCTGCAAAAATCACGATTCTTGTTTACAACTATTCAGATATGAAATGGGCAGAAAATAAATACACAGAGATAACTGGAAGACCCGCATCAAATTCACAGATCTCCGGCTGCCAACCAACTTACTGCGGTAATGCAAGTGCAACTACCTTCAATGATTCTTCTGGAAAGCCAGCAATCTTCATCGAACAAGGATTGGGTTTTGCTGATCAAGGTTTATGGAACAGATCTACTGCTGTTCATGAATATTCACATCTGTATCAACAGTCGATTCTCTCTGAGTTCTGGAACGTGGCACCTTATTGGGTGGTAGAAGGTGCTGTTCAGTTCTACGGTGAAGCCGCAAGTTACGTGGCTTTCGATAAAGATAAATCAACTAGAAGCGGCATTCATACCCAGTACACCAAAGATTTCTCTGCTTGGACTGCAGCAAACTTCCCTGGAAAAACGATTGCCGAAGTTCTCAAAGAGAACAAGGCAGAGAACACAGCAAAAATTATGCAAGCACTGGACACAAACTTGAGAAACAGCGGTCAAGTGGTTGGTATGGCTTACTTAATTGGCAGCTATGCCACTGAGGTACTTGTTGCGGTATACGGACACCAGAAGTTCAATGACTTCTTCAAGTCTTTCGCCACTTCAACAAACTACGCCAGCAACTTTGAGAAGACATTTGGCATCACTACCAATGACTTCTACGTAAAGCTGACTCCGTATCTCGCTGAAATGGCTCGCACTGAGCTTCGCTAAGCATATTTTCAGGTAGAAGAATCGCTGCAGTGCTGCGAGAGTTCCTTCATGTCACTAGCCCTCATCACCGGCGGCAGCAGAGGCCTCGGCTTTGAAACAGCCAAGGCGCTTCGCCTGCAAGGATTTGATCTCATCCTGATTGCTAAAGATTCTGATCGCCTGCAATCTGCAGCGCAATCATTGGCATCCGATGGCGGCGCTGGATCGGTAACAACGTATGCAATAGATCTTGAGAACCCAGAAGCGACTTCACTCGGAGTAGAGAAGATTGCATCTGCACATCCAGGTATTACTCACTTGATTCTCGCCCACGGTGTGATGAGTGAGAAGATGTCAAAGACTCTTAAGACCACAGATACTGAATGGCGTCGTGTGATGGCGATCAACCTTGATTCGGTCTTTCAGATTGTTAATCGCCTGGCACCAGCAATTGTTGAAGCACGCAATGGTCGCGTAGTGATCTTCTCTGCCTGCCTTGGTCGTATGTCAGGGCCAGGTAATGCCGGTGGACTTGCTCCATATCGAATCAGTAAGGCTGGCGTTAACGCACTAGTTCGTAACCTCGCACATGAAACGGGACTCGGTGCTCGCGGTGTTCTCGTTGATGCAATGTGCCCCAACCATTCACAAACAGATATGGGTGGACCCGATGCACCGCGCACTGCTGAGAAAGGCGCAGAGACAGCTATTTGGCTAGCAACACGTGAGTTCGATAAAGATTCAGATGACTTCCAGAAGAACACAACTGGCGTGCTTTGGGAAGATCACCAAGTTGTTCCGTGGTAACGCGAAGAACTTATCGAATTAGTTTGCGTGAATTATCGACGGTTTGACCTTTTTGAAACCGTAAAAACTGCTTCGCTGCGACCATTTAAAGCGCCAATGTCGGTTGGCGTGAAGAGAACTTGCAATGTATGCGACCCGATTACCGCCGGTTTAAAGGTGCAGGAAGTGGAGTAATTTGGACTCGAACCAGTTGAGTTCACTGCGATGCATTTTGGGATTCTCTTTGAATTAACATAAAACGTTGCTTTTCCTGGTCCATCACTTGTAACGGAAGCGGTTACAAGTTGTCCTTTAAAGGCCGCCGCAGAGAGCGTGGGTGTTCCCAAATTTATACCGCTCGGGGCAGACCAAGTGAGGTTATCAATTACATAAGTGTCTGGGTTATTGGCTGGAGTAAAAGTGAGTGATGCGATTCGCTTTCCTGATCCCGCAAAGCTAACGGTATTTACGGAGCCGGATAATGAAGTTGTGTCAGGAATAACAAAAGTGGTGGTGGTGCTATCAAAATACGTAACAATTGCTGTTTGATTACCATTCACGGCATATGTTGCAAAGGATAAGGAGACAGGTAGTGAAACTTGAGGAAAAGCGACTACAAGATTTGAGGTGATTGCCCATAATCTCAAGGCACATCCCGACATCAATGCATTTGTGTAAGCTTGCCAATGTGCAGTATTAACAGTAATTGAATTTTGGAGTTGATTACCGTTGTAAAGGACAGATAATCCGCTATTGAGCGAGTAGCAGCTGGCTCCAAAATTTTCTGAGAATGAAACCGCATCAGCTCTCTCAGCTTTTGCAAAATTAGCGACCAGTAAAATACTTAATAACACGGCAACCACACGTCGCTTATTAAGCCTGAAGGATATCCAAGTCACAATCTAATTCTAGGTCACTCCTTCTGAAGTCGAAAGTAGAGTGAAAAGGCGGACCGCAGCGCACGAACTACGCTACTGAATTTTTGATGGTCAAGAATAGGCTCACAATCACTATCAGAGCCATCGCAGTAATCGGCACTGCTAACCAGTAAGCGCCAGCCTCAAATTGATATTTAGCAACGCCAAGGGCAATTAAATTAGCCAGAATTGCAGGGGAGTTGGCCCAACGCTTTCCACCCCTTACTCCTCGAGAGAGTGCAAAGAGCGCCACAGATCCAACCAGTGCAAAACCGGTCACGCTTAAATAGGGCAACCACGCTTTATCGTGAGTGAAGCCAAGAGCAATCATGTACAGAGCTAGGGCAAGCACAATTGCAGATTCTGCAAGCAGTAGGGGCGCAGCGATTGTCTTCATATCGCGCTTCTTAGCATTATCTCTTCCCATGAAGGCAAACTTATCATCAGAGCGTTCACTTGACCCGATTTCACATGATGGCATTCATGATGCACTTACCTTTCTCCCCGCCCCGGCTTATTTTTACGAGTATCTCTATCGTGAAATCGCAATCATTGAACGTAGCCAGGATCCACTTACTCTCATTCGATTGACGATTACACCGAAGATT
>JBFYOW010000009.1:0-22685 GCA_041303595.1 Actinomycetes bacterium | reverse complement strand
GTTCAGGAACTAAATCTTCTGGCGTGGTTCGCATTCTTAAGGATTTAGATACCGATGTCACCGGTCGCAATGTTTTGATTGTGGAAGATATCGTCGATACCGGACTTACACTTTCATGGCTCAAAGCGAATCTTGAATCACGTGGCGCTGCAGACGTTCAAATTCTGACAATTCTTCGTAAGCCAGAAGCAGCAAAAGTTGAGGTCGATGTTAAATACGTTGGCTTCGATATTCCAAAAGATTTCGTTGTTGGCTACGGACTAGATTTTGATGAGAAGTATCGCAACCTCTCATTTATTGGTGTGCTTGCAAAGCACATGTACGAGTAAGGCATATTGATGAGCAACGATAAAAAGATTAATAATCCCCTAAAGAAAATAACGCCAAAGAAGAACGAACAGCCAACGAAAAAGAGTGAGCCAAAAACTCGTATGCAGAAAATTTTTCGTGGCCCTCTCTTCTGGATTGTCGTTGCAATTTTTGCAGTTTCGATCTTTGGGCAGATTTCAAGTGCAGCAAACCGATACACACTAATTACAACATCTCAGGCACTTGATTTAATTGCTCAATCTGAAGTTCAGTCGGCAACTCTGATTGATAAGAATCAGAAAATTAAGTTGATTCTTAAGGATGGCAAGACCGTTAAGGGCTCTTCAAAAGTTGAAGCTTCTTATGTAATTCGCCAAGAGCCAACTTTGGTTGATGCGCTCACTGCTAATCCGCCAGTAAAGGGCTGGGATGTTGATGTCCCAACCCAATCTTTCTTCACATCCTTCCTATTCTCTTTCGGCCCAATTCTATTAATTGGCCTCTTGCTCTTCTTTATGTTGAGTGGTGCACAAGGCGGCAATCGCGTCTTCAGCTTTGGAAAATCACGCGCAAAACTACAAAATCCTGATGTACCACAGAACACCTTCGCTGATGTTGCTGGTGCAGATGAAGCAATAGGCGAACTCGAAGAGATCAAAGATTTCCTCTCCGATCCTTCTAAATATCAACTTCTCGGTGCAAAGATTCCAAAGGGTGTGCTGCTCTTTGGTCCTCCAGGAACAGGTAAGACACTTCTTGCTCGCGCAGTTGCAGGCGAAGCAAAAGTACCTTTCTACTCAATCTCCGGATCTGACTTTGTCGAAATGTTTGTGGGAGTCGGTGCTGCTCGAGTACGCGATTTATTCGCCCAAGCAAAAGCAAATGCTCCTGCGATCATATTTGTAGATGAGATTGATGCCGTTGGACGTCAACGCGGTACCGGTATGGGTGGCGGCCACGATGAGCGCGAACAAACTCTCAATCAATTACTCGTTGAGATGGATGGATTTGAAGCCAATGGTCAGGTAATTCTTATTGCGGCAACCAACCGACCAGATGTTCTAGATCCAGCTCTTCTTCGTCCAGGTCGCTTTGATCGACAGATTCCGGTTGACCGCCCAGATCTCAAGGGACGCGGGGATATTCTTAAAGTACATGCAAAGAACAAACCAATCTCTGAAGATGTAGATCTCGTTGCATATGCTCGTCGCACACCAGGTTTCACTGGTGCAGACTTGGCAAACGTTCTTAATGAAGCGGCGTTGCTTACAGCTCGCGAAGGTAAGAAGGCAATTAATAATGCTGAACTCGATGAAGCAATCGATCGCGTTATGGCGGGACCTCAACGAAAGACGCGTTTGATGTCAGAGGAAGAACGTCGTGTTACTGCCTATCATGAAGCAGGACATGCTCTAGTTGCACGAGCACTCCCACATACAGATCCGGTGCATAAAGTAACAATCATGCCTCGCGGTCGAGCACTCGGTTACACAATGGTCCTTCCCGATGAAGACAAGTATTCGACAACTCGAAATCAGTTACTTGATCAATTGGCTTACTCACTCGGTGGTCGTGCTGCAGAAGAGTTGATCTTCCATGACCCTTCAACTGGCGCCTCCAACGATATTGAGAAGGCAACCGCACTTGCTCGCGCAATGGTTACTCAGTATGGAATGACAGAGGCAATCGGAGCAATCAAGCTAGGTGCAGATTCGTCTCAGCCATTTATTGGCCGTGAGTACGGACATCAGCGCGATTATTCAGAGTCTGTGGCAGCAACAATTGATAGCGAAATTCGCAAGATGATTGAGAACGCCCATCAAGAGGCTTTCGATATCTTGGTCGCTAACCGCGAGACTCTTGATGCGATGGTGGTAGTTCTCCTCGAAAAAGAGACGATTAACAAGGAGGAGATTGCTGAAATCTTCACCAATGTAATCATGTGGCCAAATCGTCCGAAGTGGACCGGTTCACTGACTCGCATTCCGTCGGATCTTCCACCGGTAGCACTTACCGAAAAGGCAGCGCCGGTTATTGAAGAGGAAGATGAGAGCGCAAAACCAAAGCGTGCACGTCGCGTTAAGAAGGCAACTGAGTAATGAGCGATATCAGTTCAATCTCTATGAATCCTGAGGATGGTCGCGCAAGTGCACCATTCGACCAGGAGCGTGCAGAGCGAGCTGTCCGTGAACTTCTCCTCGCTATCGGCGAGAATCCAGAACGTGAAGGGTTGCAAGAGACCCCTGCCCGTGTTGCACGAGCACTGAAAGAGAATTTTGAAGGACTGTGGAAACTTCCAGAAGATGTTCTCACAACTACATTTGATATTGGACATGAAGAGTTAGTAATTATTCGCGATATTGAAGTCTTCTCTCATTGCGAGCATCACTTAACTCCCTTTCATGGCGTAGCCCATGTTGGATATATTCCAAGTGGCAAGATCACCGGTCTTTCAAAAGTTGCTCGACTTGTTGATCTCTATGCGCGTCGCCCACAAGTGCAAGAGCGTTTAACGACTCAGATTGCAGATGCCATGGTTGAAATTCTTAAGCCGATGGGAGTAATCGTGATCATTGATTGCGAACACTTGTGCATGTCAATGCGCGGGGTTCGCAAATCTCAAGCGCGAACAACGACTTCTGCAGTTCGAGGTGTGTTACGTGATCCCGCCACTCGCGCTGAAGCGATCAGCTTGATAACAAACCGGTAGCCACCATGTTGGTCATGGGTATTCTTAATGTGACGCCTGATTCTTTTGCGGATGGCGGGAAGCACTTTACCTTTGAACATGCAGTGCAACGCGGCTTGGAGATGATTGAAGAAGGTGTGGATATCATCGATATCGGTGGTGAATCCACGCGTCCTGGTGCAGAACGTGTCTCTGCGGAAGAAGAGGAGAGACGTGTAATACCCGTAATCAAAGCACTTGCGGGTAAGGGCACAGATATCAGTGTCGACACAATGCGCGCATCTATCGCTCAATTAGCAGTAGAGGCCGGTGCGGTTATCGTCAATGACGTCAGTGGTGGTGCAGCTGACCCAGAGATGTTTTCTACCGTGGCAGATCTTGGATGCAAATACACACTTATGCATTGGCGAGGTCATTCGAAGGATATGAATTCGCAAGCCCATTACGACGATGTTGTGAAAGATGTAATCAACGAAGTAACTATCCAGTTAGATAAGGCTCTTGCAGCTGGAATCAAACGCGAAAACATTATTCTCGACCCAGGCCTAGGCTTTGCAAAAGATGCTGAGCACAATTGGCAGATTCTCAACCGGCTAGAGGAGTTCACCGCACTCGGTTACCCCGTTCTGATTGGCCATTCACGGAAACGATTTATTGGTGGAGATACCCCTGATGAGCGTGAGGCGGGAACCCTTAAGATTTCTGAATCTCTTGTAGGCAAAGGTATTTGGGCAGTTCGTGTTCATAGCGTCGCTCCTCACGTAGAGTTGGTGAAGTGATGAACGATAGAATTTCGATTAAAGGCATCAAAGGTTTTGGTTTCCATGGAGTCTTTGATTTTGAAAAACGGGATGGCCAAGATTTCTTTGTTGACCTTGAGATTGAAGCGGATTTAACAGCTGCTTCCCTGAGCGACAACCTTGCAGATTCAATTGATTACAGTTTGCTCACTGCAATCGCAAAAGAAGCTGTAGAGAAATTGCAATTTAATCTCATCGAAAGATTAGCGGGATTTATTGCCGATACGATTAAAGAGAATTTTCCAGCCATCAACTCGATTGCTGTTACGGTTCATAAGCCTTCAGCTCCAGTGCAGGAGAGCGTGACTGATATTGCAGTAACTATCGTCCGATGAAGCGCTGCGTAATCGGCGGAGAGGAATCGTCCGATGAAGCGCTGCGTAATCGGCGGAGAGGAATCGTCCGATGAAGCGCTGCGTAATCGGCGGAGAGGAATCGTCCGATGAAAGCTGTGATAGCTCTCGGCGCTAATATCGGCAATCCGAAAGAACAGATGGATATTGCGATTTCGCTTCTACGCGAATCACTTGAAGTCACTGCAGTATCTTCCTATTTCACAACTGCACCAGTTGGTGGGCCTGAGCAACCTGATTACCTCAATGCAGTTGCAATTGCGGAGAGCGATTTACCTGCCTCTGAACTATTGGCACTTCTGCATGGAATTGAGAAGGTGCTTGGACGAGAGCGGAACGAACATTGGGGACCGCGAACTATTGACCTAGATCTCATCCAATACGGCTCAATCTTGAGTTACGCCGATGAGCTTCTGCTGCCACATCCACGGGCGCATGAGCGTCGTTTTGTTCTCGAGCCATGGGCGCAGATAGAACCAGATGCGCATTTGCTCACCCATGGCAAAGTATCTGATCTTTTGGCGCAACTGCCTTAACGCTTTAGACTTAACGCACTGTCTGCCCGGTACCTGAAAGGACTGGAGCCATGAAGGTAGTAACCAATGCACTAGAGCTTCCTTCCGCATGCGCATTTGTTCCGACAATGGGTGCTCTTCATGCGGGGCATGGATCTCTTTTTCAATTAGCTTCAGAAATTTCTAATGATATTGTTGCAAGTATCTACGTGAATCCGCTTCAATTTGAGAAGAGCGAAGATTTAGATAAGTATCCACGTACTCCTGAGCAAGATATTGAAATTGCAGAAAAGTATGGAGTTACTCATCTTTGGATGCCAGAGTATGACGAGATCTATCCCAAGGGATATGAGCAGTTAAGCGCAGGACCAATCTCTAGATTGTATGAAGGCGCCTCCAGACCAGGTCATTTTGATGGTGTTGTAACTGTTGTTCGCAGACTTTTTGATTTGGTAAAACCAAAGGTTGCAATCTTTGGCGAGAAAGACTTTCAGCAACTTGCGCTTATCCGAGAAATTGCAAAAGAGGTAGAAATCATTGCTGCTCCAATTATTCGCGAAAGCGACGGCTTAGCGATGTCCTCTCGAAATGTGCGACTTAATGAAGAGGGGCGTATTGCTGCTCGCGTTATCTCAAAAGCTCTTCGTGAATCAAACTCTGAGATTGAACTACGAAAAATGTTAGCGAGCGAGCCACTCTTCACATTGGACTATGCCGATTACATCGATGAGAAGACCTTTCTGCCTCCCACAGATCGGACGGTATCTAAGCGTGCAATCGTCGCCGGTTGGATTAATGGCATCCGTTTGCTCGACAATATGCCGGTGAAGAGTGAGAGCCAAGAGTGAAGTTACTTGCCCCAGCCCCAGGTTGGACTGCCACTGCTGATGTCATTGTCGTCGGCTCAGGAATCGCGGGACTTACGACAGCGCTTCAATGTCGCACCTACGGCCTCTCTGTCCTTCTTGTAACTAAAGCGCGCGTTGATGAGGGTTCTACAAAGTGGGCACAAGGTGGAATCGCGGCAGCCCTTGGTGAAGGCGATTCACCAGAAGAACACTTGGCTGACACACTAGAAGCTGGAGCTGGTCTCTGTGATGTAACTGCAGTTCGCGTACTTGTCACTGAAGGCCCCGAGGCGGTTCGTAAGTTAATTGAACGTGGTGCAAAGTTTGATACCGAAGACTCTGGTGAAATTTCTTTAACCCGCGAAGGTGGGCATCACCGTAATCGCATTATTCATGCTGGAGGAGATGCGACAGGTGCAGAAGTTTCTCGCGCACTTCTTGCAGCGGTTCATAATGATCCTGAGATTGAAGTCGTAGAACATGCACTTGTTCTTGATGCCCTCAAGGATAAACATGGCGATATTTGTGGTGTCACCCTTCACGTCATAGGCGCTGGCAGCCGTGATGGCGTTGGACGTGCACTCGCCAAGGCAGTCGTGCTTGCAACTGGTGGCTTAGGACAAGTATTTGCACAGACCACAAACCCATCTGTTTCTACAGGTGATGGAGTTGCACTCGCGCTTCGTGCTGGTGCAAAAGTAGCCGATGTCGAGTTTATTCAGTTTCACCCAACCGTTCTTTGGCTTGGCGATAACTCACAGGGTCAACAACCTTTGATTAGTGAAGCAGTTCGTGGAGAAGGCGCATATCTCCTAGATGATAATGGCAACCGATTTATGCAAGGCGTTCATCCGATGGCAGAACTTGCACCACGAGATGTTGTTGCCATTGCAAGTATGCGGGTGATGAATGAGACAGGTGCCCACCATGTCTGGCTCGACGTTCGCCATATCGAAGGTTTCGAGAAGCGCTTCCCAACAATTTACGCATCTTGCATCTCTCACAACATCGACCCGATGAAGGATTTAATCCCCGTTGCTCCTGCATCACACTATGCATCGGGTGGAGTGCGAGTAAATCTTGATGGTCGCACGAGCGTGCGCGGGCTCTATGCATGTGGAGAGACTGCCTGTTCTGGCGTGCACGGCGCCAATCGATTGGCATCGAACTCACTTCTTGAAGGCCTCGTCTTCAGCGCACGAATTGCAGCAGATATTGCTAATAACACCCCCGAGCCAGGTGAGCCAGTTGAGAACACTTCTCACGAAATTCTTCTAGATCCAAAGGTTCGTATCGATCTACAAGAATCGATGAGCCGAGGTGCGGGCGTACTTCGTTCATCTGATTCGCTCCTAAAGACAAGTGCAGAATTAACTCGAATTGAAGATCGTCGCAGTACTGAGCCATGTGTTGAAGCGTGGGAGGCGACTAATCTCTTCCAACTGGCCCAAGCAATTCTTAAAGCAGCTCTGATTCGCCAAGAGACTCGTGGGTCACATTGGCGTGAGGATTTTCCTGACACTAGCAATCTTTGGCGTAAGCGGATTGTGCAATTTATGGATCCAAGTGGAGCTTGGATAACTGGTTATCAGGAAGTTGGTGACAAGTGATAGATAAAGATTTGATTAGAGCAGCAATTGCAGAGGATTTACAGGGGGGCGTTGATTTTACCTCTGTATCGACTATCTCAGCTGGTTCGGTGAGTACAGCCGACTTCACAGCTCGTAAATCAGGCGTTCTTGCCGGCATTGAAATGGTCAAAGCTGTATTGGAAGAAGTTGGGCTGACTGAAATCTCTGTGAAGAAGCACGATGGCGATCGCATTGATGAAGGTGATGTCCTACTTACAGTTTCTGGAGATACCCGTGCAATTTTGTTGGCGGAACGAACAGCACTCAACTTTGTAGGCCATCTCAGCGGAATAGCAACAGAGACTTCAAAGTGGGTAGCCACTGTGGCAGGCACAAAATGTTTAGTTCGCGACACGAGAAAAACAACACCTGGATATCGTCAATTAGAAAAGTATGCCGTTCGCATGGGCGGTGGCACCAATCATCGAATGTCTCTCTCTGATGCCGCATTGATCAAAGATAATCACATCGCAGCTGCCGGCGGAGTCTCAGAAGCATTCTCCGCGGTACGAAATGCGTACCCAAAGGCGCCGATAGAGATTGAAGTTGATACTCTCGATCAATTACGCGAAGTATTGCCGCTCAAGCCTGATCTCATTCTTTTGGACAATATGTCGCCAGCTCGCTGCGCAGAAGCAGTCTCAATCGTCAACGGTGCTACCAAGTTAGAGGCATCAGGCGGCATAAGCCTCGAAAACGCTAAAGCTTATGCAGATTCTGGCGTTGATTACATTGCAATCGGGGCGCTCACCCATAGCGCACCAGTTTTAGATATTGGCTTAGATTTGAGAGCGGAGTAGCGATGCTATTAACAGTCGATGTTGGAAATACAAATACAGTTCTTGGAATCTTTGAAGGAGAAAAGTTAATTAAGTCTTGGCGCGTGAAGACTGACCCACGGACTACAGCTGATGAACTCTGGCTTCAATTTAGCGCGCTTGTTGCTGGCTACAAATTAACAGGCTTATCTATCTGCTCCACTGTCCCAGCGACCTTGCGCGAACTTCGTACAATGATTAACACCTATTTCTCAGAGCTACCAACAACAATCGTCGAGCCTGGGACAAAGACTGGCGTTCAACTTCTCGTTGACAATCCAAAAGAGATTGGCGCAGATCGCATCGTTAATACCTTGGCAGCTCACACACTCTATGGTGGTCCTGCAATCGTTGTAGATTTTGGTACCTCAACCAATCTTGATGTTGTATCGCCAAAGGGAGAATTCTTGGGTGGTTCACTCGCACCCGGTATCGAAATTTCAGTTGATGCTCTAGCTTCCCGTGCAGCACAACTTCGTAAAGTTGAGCTAATCCGACCTAAGAACGTGATTGGCAAAAATACCGTTGAAGCTTTGCAATCCGGAACAATCTTTGGCTTTGCCGGACAGGTAGATGGCCTTGTAGATCGGATTATCGAAGAGTTGGCTCGCGATTATGAAGAAGCGCCAACGGTGATTGCAACAGGTGGACTTGCTCCGCTCATCATTGGTGTGGCCGAAACTATCGATGAATATGAGCCAGATTTAACGCTTATTGGCCTCCGATTGATTCATGAGAAGAATCGCTAAAGGTAGACTCCACCCACTATGAGCACTGAAAATAACGCTTCAAATGGAATCCCCAACGAGGATGATCTACCCGAGCAGCTCCGCATCCGCCGTGAGAAGCGCGCAGGTTTAATCGAGCGTGGCGTAGAGCCATATCCAGTAGCCGTAGACCGCACCAAGTCACTCAAGCAGATTCGTGAGAAGTACACCGATCTTGAGATCGATGTTGCCACTGGCGATATTGAGTCTTTAACAGGTCGCATCATCTTTAAGCGCGATACCGGCAAACTTTGTTTCGCAACCCTTCGCGAAGGTGATGGCACAGAACTTCAGGCGATGCTCTCATTAGATAAGGTCGGTCAAGAAGCACTTGATGCCTGGAAGAGCGATATAGATCTCGGTGACATTGTTAGCGTTACTGGAGAAATCATTACCTCAAAGCGCGGCGAACTATCGATTTTGGCAAATTCATGGAAGTTAGCTTCCAAATCTCTTCGACCTCTACCAAATGATCACAAGCCGATGTCAGAAGAGACTCGCGTTCGTATGCGTTATGTAGATTTGATCGTCCGACCAGAGGCTCGTGCGGCAGCACGTATGCGTCCTCAGGTGATGCGCTCACTTCGAGATACCTTTAATGGATTTGAATTTATTGAAGTTGAGACCCCAATGCTGCAGGTAATGCATGGTGGAGCTGCTGCCCGTCCGTTTAAGACTTTTTCAAATGCATACGACATGGATCTCTTTATGCGTATTGCACCTGAGCTATTCCTCAAGCGCTGCGTCGTTGGGGGAATCGAACGCGTCTTTGAAATCAACCGAAACTTCCGTAACGAAGGTGCTGACTCATCTCACTCACCAGAGTTTGCAATGGTTGAGTCATACATGGCCTACGGTGACTGGCGTTCAATCGCTGATGTCACTCGCAATTTGATTCAGAACGCTGCGATGGCAGTTGCAGGCTCACATGTTGTCACTCACCACAATGGTCGCGAGGCTGACCTCGGTGGAACGTGGAAGGAAATATCCTTATACGACGCTATCTCTGAAGGCGTTGGCGAAACCGTTACAGCCCTTACCCCATATGCAAATTTGAAGAAGTATGCCGAGAAACTGGGTATGAAGATTGATCCTAAGTGGGTCACCGGCAAGCTTGCCGAAGAAATCTTCGAACATGTTGCCCAAGATAAGTTAATCGAACCAACTTTTGTAATGGGTTATCCAGTAGATACCTCTCCACTTGTTCGCGCACACCGTGAGATCCCAGGTGTTGTAGAGAAGTGGGATCTCTATGTTGATGGGTTCGAACTTGCTACTGGATATTCAGAACTTATTGATCCAGTTATTCAACGTGATCGCTTGGTCGAGCAAGCACAGCTCGGCGCTAAGGGAGATCTCGAGGCGATGCAAGTTGATGAAGATTTCTTACGTGCTATGGAATTTGGAATGCCTCCGATGGGCGGAATGGGCATGGGCGTAGATCGTTTACTCATGGCCCTAACCGGACTTGGAATCCGCGAAACAATTTTGTTCCCATTGGTAAAGCCAGAGGTTGAATAGCAAAATGATTTCAGTCCGTCCAGCGCGTACGAGTGATGTGAAGGCGATTCGTTTACTGGTGGATTCCTACGCAGCACCTGGCCAGATGCTCTCTAAAGAGACTGTTACTTTGTATGAATCAGTACAAGAGTTTCTAGTTGCTGAAAAAGATGGCGTAGTTGTTGGCTGTGGAGCGCTACACGTTTTGTGGGAAGATCTTGCAGAAGTACGTACTGTCGCAGTTTCACAAGAATTTCATAAGCAAGGTATCGGACATCTCATCCTAAAAGAGATCATTGAACGTGCGCGCCAGATTGGAATAAAAAGAATTTTCTGCCTCACCTTCCAAACTCAATTCTTTGGCAGCATTGGATTCCAAGAGATTCAAGGAACGCCGGTTGAGCCAGAGGTCTACGCCCAACTTCTTCGTTCCTACGATGCCGGTGTGGCTGAATTCTTGGACCTAGAGTCGGTGAAGCCAAATACCCTCGGCAATACCCGAATGCTCCTCAATTTATAGCCTCAATCTCTAGTCGTTCGAGGGAATATCGACCCCATATTTGGGGTTCTACCAGCGTAGAGATACTCGCCTCGCGCCTACCTATAGGCGGGCGATAGGCTTACAGCCCCATCAAGGGAAAAGTAGAAGGAGCAGCCAATGTTTGAGCGCTTTACAGATCGTGCCCGCCGAGTCGTAGTTTTGGCTCAAGAAGAGGCTCGCATGCTCAACCATAACTACATCGGCACAGAGCACATCCTCCTTGGACTCATCCACGAAGGTGAAGGCGTTGCAGCAAAGGCGCTCGAATCAATGGGCACCTCACTCGATGCCGTTCGCGCACAGGTTGAGGAAATTATCGGCCAAGGTCAGCAGGCGCCAAGCGGACATATTCCATTTACTCCACGCGCAAAGAAAGTTCTCGAACTCTCTCTCCGTGAAGCCCTTCAGCTCGGCCACAACTACATCGGCACAGAGCACATTCTTCTCGGATTAATTCGTGAGGGCGAAGGCGTTGCAGCACAGGTTCTCGTAAAACTTGGCGCAGATCTCAACCGCGTTCGCTCAACTGTTATCCAACTTCTCTCTGGCTATCAAGGCAAAGAGGCAGTTACCCAAGGGGGACCAGCAGAAGGCACTCCATCAACATCACTCGTTCTCGATCAATTTGGTCGCAACCTCACAGTGGCAGCACGCGAAGGAAAGCTTGATCCGGTAATCGGTCGCGATGAAGAAATCGAGCGCGTGATGCAGATTCTTTCTCGCCGCACAAAGAACAACCCTGTTCTTATTGGAGAGCCAGGCGTTGGAAAGACCGCTGTCGTTGAAGGTCTTGCGCAAGCAATTGCAAAGAACGATGTTCCTGAAACTTTGAAAGATAAGCAGCTCTACTCACTCGATCTCGGCGCACTCGTTGCCGGTTCACGTTACCGTGGAGATTTTGAAGAGCGCCTTAAGAAAGTTTTGAAAGAGATTAAAACTCGTGGTGACATCATTATCTTTATCGATGAAATTCACACACTTGTTGGTGCAGGAGCTGCAGAAGGTGCAATCGATGCTGCAAGTATCTTGAAGCCAATGCTCGCTCGCGGTGAACTCCAGACAATCGGTGCAACAACTCTTGATGAGTACCGCAAGCACATTGAAAAGGATGCAGCTCTCGAACGCCGCTTCCAGCCAATTCAGGTGAAAGAGCCATCTGTTGCTCACACCATTGAAATTCTTAAAGGTCTCCGTGATCGCTACGAGACCCACCACCGCGTCTCGATTACGGATGGCGCACTTGCTGCCGCTGCCAACCTTGCAGATCGCTACATCTCTGATCGTTTCTTGCCAGATAAGGCAATCGACCTCATTGATGAGGCGGGTTCACGCCTTCGCATCAAGCGCATGACTGCTCCAGCTGAACTCCGTGAATTTGATACCAAGATTGCTGAAGCTCGCAAGGCAAAAGAATCAGCGATTGATGGTCAAGATTTTGAAGGTGCAGCAGCGCTTCGCGATCAAGAGAAGACTCTGATTGCTGAAAAGAATGAGGCTGAGAAGCATTGGAAGGCAACAGATCTCGATAAGGTCACTGAGGTTGATGAAGAACTCATCGCTCAGGTGCTCTCAGCATCAACCGGTATTCCAGTATTTAAATTGACTGAAGAAGAGACAGCTCGCTTGCTTCGCATGGAGGATGAACTCCACCGTCGCGTTATTGGTCAGGATCAAGCAATCAAGGCGCTCTCACAGGCGATTCGTCGTACACGTGCCGGCCTTAAGGATCCAAAGCGTCCTGGTGGTTCATTTATCTTCGCCGGTCCTTCTGGTGTTGGTAAGACAGAACTTTCTCGCACCCTTGCATCATTCTTATTCGGTGATGAGTCAGCACTTATTCAATTGGATATGTCTGAGTACTCAGAGCGCCACACAGCCTCACGTCTCTTCGGTGCACCTCCAGGATATGTTGGTTACGACGAGGGTGGACAGCTCACAGAGAAGGTACGTCGTCGTCCATTCTCAGTAGTTCTCTTCGATGAAATCGAAAAGGCTCACCCAGATATCTTCAACTCACTTCTTCAGGTTCTAGAAGATGGACGCCTCACAGATTCACAAGGACGCACCGTTGACTTCAAGAACACTGTCATCATTATGACAACCAACCTCGGTACTCGCGACATCTCTAAGTCACTTGGACTTGGATTCTCTGCCGCCGATGATGACCTTGGAAATTACGAGCGCATGAAGGGCAAAGTTGCGGATGAGCTTAAGAGCCACTTCCGCCCTGAGTTCCTCAACCGTATCGATGATGTCATCGTCTTCCATCAGTTGACTAAGGATCAGATTATTCAGATTGTTGATCTCATGGTCGCAAGTCTTGATGATCGCCTTAAGGCCAAGGACATGGGTATCGAACTCACACAGGCTGCCAAGGATCTCCTTGCTGCTCGTGGATACGACCCACTGCTTGGCGCCCGCCCACTTCGTCGCGTAATTCAGCGCGAAATCGAAGATGCACTCTCAGAGCGCATCTTGTTCGGTGAGCTCAAGGCAGGCGAGATTATTGTGGTTGATGTTGAAGGCGTTGAGGCTGATGCAAAGTTCACCTTTACCGGTGCACCTAAGGCGATGACTCCTGATTCTCCAGAAGATCTCGCTCAAGCACCAACTGCCTAGCGGCGAGGTTGTAAACGCTTCTTCCAATCGATAGAACCAAGGGCGATTAGCCCTGCAATCATCAGCACCTGCACTCCGATTGCCCATGGTGATTTCAATTGGCTAATAAAGATTTCGCCATAACTGCTTGCCGCGATAACCGAAGCGCCTGTCACATAAGTCGAATAGGTAAAACTACGTCCTGCAGCGAAAGCTGCAAGGAGTGGTTTAAGACTTACAGTCTTCATTAAACCTGCTGCCTCGAAGAGCTGTGCCGACGATATTGGCGAGAAGAAGAACAATGCAAGAAAGGCAAATCTCTTCGATGTGTGGTCGGTGAAGTAACGACCGGCATTTTCCATGTTCTTCGAGAAGCGAGTTGGAACTAGGTGTGAAAACTTTCTAAAGTACCAAGCGAGAATGGCTCGGCCTGTTGTTGCACTGATAACTCCAAGTATTACAAGTGCAATTGGATTTGTATCGTAGTGAAAGAGAAAGAAGACAAGTGCCATCCAGGTTGGGGGAGCAAAGGCAGGGAGAACATTAAGCAGCAGAATTAACGCAACTGCGATTAAGTAGATCTCCACCTCAGCATCCTAGCGGGGGAGCGAGAAAGTGTTCTTTCGACTTTCTTCAATTAAGCCATCATCAAGCAACGTCAGCAGCGCCTTCTCAACTTGTGAAGGAACATCCCAGAGCAAGTGAATTTGCTTCTTATTAAGTGTCGAATTCTCGCGAAGTGCTTGAACAATGGTGCCTCGACATTGGCGATCAGTGCCGTGCCAGGTTTGGGTACGTTTTACACGGGTAGAGGCTGGGTAATCAAGGCTTCGCCATCTGCATTGATCAGCGACAGGGCAGAGACCACATGTTGGATTTTTAGCAGTACAAACAAGTGCACCGAGCTCCATCGTGGCAGCAGCCCAAATATGAGCGTTCTTCTTTGGAAGATATTGCGCGTACTCAACTCGTTCTGCTTTTGTTGGCGCAGCGGTCGGAGCTTCTTCACCTTTATATAGTCGAGAGAACAAGCGACGAATATTGATATCAAGGACTAGTGAAGAGCCTTGGAATGCAAATGCGATCATGGCTGCTGCGGTGTATTCGCCGATTCCAGGTAGCTTGCGGAGTTCAACCTCGTTATCAGGAATGACGCCTTTATATTCAGATGTAATGACTTTGGCGCATTCATGGAGTCGAAGTGCACGTCGTGGATAACCCAAGCGCCCCCAGGCAGTGATGACCTCTGCTGGTGTTGCCTTAGCGAGATGTGCTGCAGTAGGCCAGCGCTTCATCCATTCGTTGTAGACCGGCAAGACTCGTTGTACCGGAGTTTGTTGCAACATGATCTCTGAAACCAAGACACCCCATGCATCGGTCTTGCGCCAAGGGAGATCGCGCTTATTCTTTTTGAACCAATCGATGATTGTTTTCTCGTACATTTTAGTCAGCGTTAATTTTTACACGTGCAATTGCTTGATCAAGGCGAGAAACTTCAACTATCTCCATGCCAGCAATCTTTACATCAGAGCCAGTTGGTACAAGGGCGCGTTTGAATCCAAGGCGATATGCCTCTGCTAAACGGCGAGAGACGCCGCTCACTTTACGAATCTCACCAGCAAGGCCAACTTCACCGATTGCAACTAAGTCACCAGGGAGAGCTAATCCTTTAGCCGCAGAAGCCACAGCGAGAGCAAGCGCTAAATCTGCTGCTGGCTCGGTCATCTTCATACCGCCGACAGTTGCGGCATATACATCGCGACCACCAACACGCACATGTGCACGGAGTTCGAGTACCGCTAAAGTCATTGAAGTACGGGCAGAATCAAGGCCACTGACAACTCGACGAGCGTTACCAAAGTCGTTTTCACGGCCAGCGCTAACGAGTGCTTGAATCTCTGCAAGTAATGGACGTCGACCTTCGAGGGTGACGGTCACGCATGTACCGGGAACTGGCTCGGCATGACGCGAAGTAAAGAGTCCAGTGGGATCGAGCACGCTCTCGATTCCGGTATCACTGAGGTCAAAACAACCAACTTCATCGCTGGCTCCAAAACGATTTTTAACTGCGCGAATGAGGCGAAGGCGTGAGTGGCGTTCGCCTTCAAATTGGAGAACAACATCGACGATATGTTCGAGTAGGCGAGGACCTGCAATTGATCCATCTTTGGTCACATGTCCAACTAATAACAAAGTGATATCGCGATCTTTACAAATACGTATCAGTGCACCTGCAACTTCTCGGACTTGCGTAACTCCACCCGGCGCACCATCAACGTTAGATGAGCCAATTGTTTGAATTGAGTCGATGATAAGTAGCTCTGGCTTCACGGTATCGATATGAGAGATGACCGCACCGAGATCTGTTTCAGATGCAAGAAATAGATTTGGATCAATTGCTTTGATACGTTCTGCGCGAAGTCGTACCTGTGAAGCAGATTCTTCGCCGCTGATATAAAGAACGGGGATCTTCTTATTAGCCGTCTGCGCTGCCACCGAGAGCAAGAGCGTTGACTTGCCAACGCCAGGCTCACCGGCCAGCAATATTGCTGCTCCTGGAACTAATCCTCCGCCAAGAACTCGGTCGAGCTCTGAGACTCCTGTTGCGCGTGCATGAGCTGCGGAGAGATCTACATCGCCAATTGCGGTAGCTTTTGCAGAGATTGGACCTGCTTGTAGTGAAAGTTTCTTTGGTGCACCGATTTCTTCAACAGTGCCCCAAGCTTGGCATTCGCCACAACGGCCTACCCACTTCTGGGATGTCCATCCGCATTCAACACAGCGGAATGGATCTTTTTCTACCTTGGCCATGAAGGTAGGTTACTTGGAGGCGGCGACAGTTGCCGGATGCTGAATCACGAAGAGTGGAAGCGATTTTGCCTGTGCATCGCGGATGCCGGCCATGCGACGCTCGCAATGTTCAACCAAAATTGCGTAGGCAGCTTCACCCATCAACTTTTCAAGCTCTGCCTTATTTGAGAGATAAACCGGCTGCTTTCCAACATGCGCCTCAGTATTGCTAGTGCAGTACCAATCAAAATCTTCGCCGCCATCGCCCCATGCGAGGCGCTCGTACTCACCGATGACGATGATTGAATATTCGCGTTCGCCGACTTCGCGTGTCTCGTAGCTACGACGTAGTGGAAGTTGCCAGCAAACATCAGGCTTTGTATCCACGAAGTGCATATCGCGCTTCTCAGCTAAATGATGAAGCACACAGCCAAAAGATCCAGTGAAACCTTCTGCCTCATATCCTTTTCGGTTGAGGAAGATACAAGCATCATCAACGGTACGAGTCTTTCGTTCATCATCTTCATCTGTATCTGTAATACGAAGTTTTCCACCAGGCTTCTTCGGGCGAGCTTCGTTATAGAACTGCCACATATCAGGTGTTAAGAATTCTGCAGCACGAAGTGTGCGTTCTTCATCGGCGGCATCTGAATACATGGCACCTTCAGTACAGCAACCATCATTTGGTCGATCTTTAAAGACGCCTTTACATCCATCGCCGTAAATACAAGTCCAATTAGAAGTTAGCCAAGTGAGGTCACATTTATAGATTTCTTCCGGGCTATTTGGGTCTGAGAATTCAACCCAGTCACGTGCGAAACCTGCTTTAACCTCTGACATAGGACGAGAGCCTACGCGTACTCTTACGCCATGGCTAATCACATTGGCGTAATCGGCGCGGGAGTAATGGGTGAGGCCTTGATTGCTGCCCTTATTCGCAGCGGCATCAATCCTGCAGATATTTCATTTGCCGAGAAGCGCGACGACCGCGCTAAAGAATTGGAAGCTCGTTACTCCATCATTCATCAGGATTTAATGACGGTGGCAACAAGTAGTTCAACACTTTTACTTGTTGTTAAGCCACAAGATATGCAAGCCACCTTGAATGATTTGGCTCCTCATATCTCAGCAGATGCCTTAGTTATATCTTTTGCAGCGGGTAAGACAATTGCATCAATCGCTCAAGGTCTTGGAAAGAACAATCCGATTGTCCGGGTTATGCCAAATACACCGGCCTTAATCGGCAAGGGTGCATCGGGTTACTCTCTTGGCGTAGGCGTAACTTCAGAGCAGCAAACATTTGTCAGTGAGTTCCTTGCAGCAACTGGAAAAGCAATTGAAGTCCCAGAGGCACTACAAGATTCCGTAACCGCAACGAGCGGCTCTGGACCCGCATATTTCTTCGCCTTTGTTGAGGCGATGGTCGATGGCGCAGTAGCACTGGGCCTCAGCAAGGAAGATGCAACGCTGCTGACAATTCAGACAATTGTGGGCGCAGCTGCGCTACTAGATCAATCAGGTGATTCACCAACTACCTTGCGTGAGAAGGTCACCAGTCCAAATGGAACTACCGCCGCAGCACTCGCCTCTTTCGGGGACTCTGACTTAAAAACTATTGTCGCTCAAGCGATGGCCGCCGCAGCAAAGCGCTCACAAGAACTTGCCTAACATGAGACGCGCACTTCTCTTACTTCTGCCACTTACTCTGATTTCCGCTCCAGCGACTGCGGCACCAAAAACAATTAAAGTTGGACTGGGATCAATTTATTCTGCTCCAAGCGACAGTGAATCAATGGTGCTAACAGGTAAGAATTCAGTCTTCTTCCGCAACCTCAATAATGAGAGTTCAGATATTGAGCTTATTGCTTTAGATCAAGGACAGAACCAGGTTTGGAGCACCTTAATAGACTCTGGTGTAGATGAAATTGCAATGGCAATGGCTATAGATCCGTTAGGCAATATCTGGCTCAGCGGAGCTTCTGCTCAACAAGCAACGGTAGAAAGTTCAACCCCAACCATTGGAATTGATAATCCAGATAACGTCTCACTTGATAATTTAAGTGAACTTCGTCCCGATATGTCCAATGTAGGTCTTTGGAAAATCTCACCAACAGGTGAACTGCTTGCAACCTATCAACTAGAAGTTCCTTCAATTCCAGTCATTAACTCGATCTCCGTGACTCATTCTTCGCTCTCAATAGTCGGTGCAATTGATTTGAAACCATTTCTTCTGACCTCATCTACCTCTGGTGTGTTTGGGAAGGTTGCATTTCTCGGTACAGCAAAGAGTGAGTTCAACATAGTGGTTCGAAATTCTGATGGATCGTCAACAATTTATGGTTCTAGTTCGGAGACAATTGCAGGCAAGAAAGTCGCTGGTTTACGTGATGGTATCCTGATGAAAGTGTCGAAGAGTGGATCAATTACCTCAGTACTTCGAAGCTCGGCTACAGGTGGATCGCGCAGTTGGTTATCGGGAGATTCAACTTTTCTCACAAGCGGACCAGTCATTGTTGGTAAGAAAATCGAAACAGCAATAACAAAGTTCACCTCAAAATTCGTCCCTACTTGGACCCTTCGACTTTCCGGCACTGGCGCGTCTCAATCACTTAGCGCCAATGGCAACTCTTATTTAGCTTTTACAAGCCGAGGTCCAATCTCAGGGATCACAGGATGGAAGCCAACTAAGCCTTCATTGGTAGTTCTGACTTTTGACAGCAAAGGAGCCATTAAGGCTGCAACCGCCCTGCCAGGGCTAGTGAAGCCTTTAACGCTCCATTACTCATCATCTAGAGGGGTCATCGGCCTAGCCTCTGCCAGCGACGGAACCGTTTCGATTTTTACCCTCGTATCGCGGTAACCTTTGCCATCGATTTATCCGTAGAAAACAATTCGAGCACTACTAATAGGAAGAGCGTGACTTATGGGTTCCGTTATCAAGAAGCGTCGCAAGCGTATGGCTAAGAAGAAGCATAAGAAACTTCTTAAGAAGACACGTATCCAGCGCCGTAACGCCAAGTAATTATCAATTTCAAGATAGTTACGGACGGAGCATCGATAGTTCGCTGTTAACGCTAGCGACGAGATACTTCAAACGATTTACGACAACCCAGGTGGAACTTATTCCATCTGGGTTGTCGTTTGCCCCAACATACGAAATCTTCTTTGTTGCGATATCGAGAGCACAAAGACGCTGCGCACAGTTAAATGCAATCGTGGATCCATTGGTAGAAAGATATCTACCTGGCTTTCCGAAGCCACTCACAGTGGCGCTATCAGTTGTTGGCTGACTTTGAATGTAACTCCAACGAATGCGATTTGCGTTGGGTATTGTATTTGGCGCAGAGGTTAACCATGTCGCGAATACACCCTTAAGGGTTTTTGCAAGGGCTACGTCATAACCTGCAACAGGAGCATCGCTACTTGTTGCCTCAAGGGTTTGGTAGGACCAACTACTAGCTGAGAAGTTAGAACGAGTAGCAACTCGGACTTCGCCAGAAGTGACTTGTTTCTTCTGATTAATTGTCAGTACAGAGTCATAAATAACATAGCTCTTCTTGCCATCAAAGACTGCTTTAAGATGAAAAGCAACATCTCCAGTGGTGCGGCCATCTGTCTTACGATCGCCATCAACCAACTCATAATTCCAACTCTTAGAAATATTAGGCTTAACTGCACCAAGTAATATTCCTTGGCTCTCATCGCGATAGAAGACTTGAACGCCGGCAGCAGATGCGACGCACGCGCTAGAAACGCTTACATCTGAATTTGTTCGAACGCGGATGGGGTCTTCATACTTATTGAGCTGAGCTGCATTTCCATCAACAACCTCGTAGATAAATTTCTTCCCATCGTATTTTGCGTAACGAAGGTCAGCATCTTTTTCATCAGCATAGAAGATGTGAAGTGTCTGCGCCTTACCGCTTCCATTGACACACATCGAGAGTGCGCCCTTGATTGATGAACTAGTTTTTCCAGCAGTTCCACCAGCGCCATCAACTGTGGTTCGAATCCAAGCCTTTCCATTCCATGTGGCTAGGCGAAGATTTCCACTTTTTGAATCAATATAAGTAAGAACAGGATTGCCATTAAAGGTGGCGCTGACAACTTTTGATGCATCAATCTTTTTTTCAACAGCGAGACGCTTCCATGCCGGAACTGGAGTAACCGATTCAGTTAACACCGGATCAGATGAACCATTGGAGTTAGAGGCAGTCACAGAGAAGGTGTAGGAAGTGCCGTTTTTAAGTCCCTTAAAAGTTACTTGGGAACTTGAGTTGGTTGCTGAAAGCACTTGATTGGTACGTACATTACGCACCGAATAACTTGTAAATTGTGAGGTACGGGCGTTAGCTGGCGGATCAAAGGTGACAATTACAGCGCTATCCGCGACTAAGGCAGAAACATTTCGTGGGGATGTAGGAATTCCAACTGCTATTCCTACCGGTGGCTTTCGTCGCAAATCCTCCATCATGGCTAGAAGTAGCGGGCCAGGTTGGTGGAATATTTCACCAGCATCTAAATTGGGAGTCATCACAGAATCCGCCCCCGATTTTGAGAAGGTCGCTTCATCAAGGTGGCTGACTGAGGAGCCTTCCTCATAAACTTTTGGAGAGTAGAGCAGTGGATTTACGCCATTGTTTGCAGCAGTGCCTAGCGCACCAGACCAGACCAATTTTGATGTGAGAGCAGCTCCGAGTTCAGGAGTCGGTGTGGGTAGGTCTGAGAGGCGACGACCGTCTTCCACTTGAACGTAGGCATTAAAAATTGTTGGCTGCTCGAGGTCACCATAGGCGATATCTTCATATACACCATTTACTAGCGTTGGAACGAAGTAATAATTGTCGGTAGATAAGAAACCTAAACCATGTCCCATTTCGTGGATGAAGACCGATTGAAGATCATATTCATTGGAGTGAGATAGTCCATCATTTCGTTCATTCCAATTAGCAAGTGAATTAACTTGAATGATCATCTCGGACTTAGTTGGATCTAAATCTTTTCCAGCAAGTGCATTTGCTAGAGCTGATGGATACCAGAGACTTGAATCAGGTGCGCCGTCAAAGCCGGCAAAATAATCTCCGGGGCGTGCACTTCCTAAAACTTCGGCTCGTATCCCACGAGTCCATGTGGCATCGATAGTAATCGTCACTTTGGATTGAAAGTTTGCTGCCCAAACACTTACCGCTGCCTGTAAATCACGTTTTGCCCAATCTGGGAAATTTTTGTAATTAACAACAATCTTTGATTTGGCCTCAAGGTTGGCAACTGTGGCGCGTGGAGTTTGCTTAACTGATGTATTTGGGCCGGCATAGACATGCCCCCACTGAGTAGCCTCTCGCTGGAGAAATGGCGTGAGCGCTTCTGCCTGAAGCGGAGTGAGCAACCCTGCAATGAGCAGTAAGGGAAGAGCGCCGCGAGTGAGGCGCTTCATCAAGGTGCTCATAGCGGGTAACGCTATCAGGGTGAGAGAATTTCCCTATGGTTACCGTTTACTCCCGTCACGGCTGCCATCTCTGCGAAGATGCTGTGAATATTCTTGAGAGCCTTCGCCCTGAGTTGAACTTTGAAATAGAGGTTATCTATATCGATGGAAACCCTGAATTAGAGAGACTTTATGGTGAACAAGTTCCGGTAACGCATATCGATGGCGAGCACCACGATTATTGGAGAGTTGATCCGATTCGCTTTAGATTTTCCCTTGAAAGACATCGTCAGCGTCAATAATTGTGTAGCTATAACCCTGCTCCGCTAAGAAGCGTTGACGGTTCTGTGCAAAATCTTGATCGATAGTGTCGCGAGAAACTACAGAGTAGAAACGAGCTCCGCGACCATCTGCCTTTGGACGTAGAACTCGTCCAAGACGTTGCGCTTCTTCTTGTCGTGAACCAAATGCACCCGAAACCTGAATTGCAATTGTTGCTTCCGGTAAATCGATAGAGAAGTTTGCAACCTTAGATACAACAAGGCAGGAAATTTCTCCAGTACGGAAAGCCTGAAAGAGTTCTTCGCGAACTTTCTGTGGAGTCGATCCTTGAATAACGGGACAACCTAAAGTTTCGCCAAGATCATCTAACTGATCTAGGTATTGTCCAATGACAAGTATTTGTTCCTTGGCGTGAAGACTTACCAACTCTTGCACAACATCACGCTTGGTGCGTGTAGTCGCACAGTAGCGATAACGTTCTTCTGGCTCTGCAGTTGCATAAGCAAGACGTTCTGCTTCAGTGAGATTTACTCGTACTTCAATACATTCAGCAGGGGCGATGTAGCCCTGTGCTTCAATCTCTTTCCAAGGGACATCGAATCTCTTTGGACCGATGAGTGAAAAGACCTCACCCTCCATTCCATCTTCGCGAACCAAAGTCGCAGTGAGGCCTAGGCGGCGTCGCGATTGAATATCTGCGGTAAAACGAAAGATTGGAGCGGGCAAAAGATGGACTTCGTCATAAATGATCAAGCCCCAGTCATGGCTATCGAAGAGATCGAGGTGGGCATAGACACCGTTCTTCTTCTTAGTCATTAC